>NZ_DASYJG010000061.1:0-131994 GCF_035996765.1 Baekduia sp. | reverse complement strand
GAGCGCAACGCGCGGCTGGCGCTCGACCAGGAGCGGCTCAAGGCCGAGCGCTCGCGCCAGCAGCGGGTCGAGGCGTTGGACGACCTCCAGTCCGAGCTGCGCCTCGACGCGCTGCCGCTGCGGATCGAGTGCTTCGACATCTCCAACCTGATGGGGACCCACACGGTCGCGTCGATGGTCGTCTTCGAGGGCGGCGCGCCGAAGAAGGCCGACTACCGGCGCTTCACGATCCGCGGAGGGGAGGAGGGCGTTCCGGATGACTTCGCGTCGATGAGCGAGGTGTTGACGCGGCGGTTGGCGAACTGGGAGCGCCAGCAGGATCTGTCACCGCACGATCCGGATCGCAACGAGTCGTTCGCCACGCTTCCCAACCTGATTGTGATCGATGGTGGGAAGGGGCAGCTCTCGGCGGGTGTCGAGGCGTTGCGGGGCTTCCTGGATCGCGGCGTGGCGGTGGTCTCGCTGGCCAAGCGGATCGAGGAGGTCTTCGTGCCGGGACGACCGGACCCGATCGTGTTGCCTCACGACACGGCGGCGCTCCAGCTACTGCAGCGAGTGCGCGACGAGGCCCACCGCTTCGCGATCACCCACCACCGCACGCGGCGCGATCGCGCGATGACCGTGTCGGTACTGGATGACCTGCCGGGCATCGGCGAGGGGCGCAAGCGGGCGTTGTTGAACCACTTCGGGTCGCCGGACGCGGTGCTGGAGGCGACCCGGGAGCAGCTGGAGGCGGTGCCGGGACTGCCGGGCAAGACGGCGCGGGACTTGTACACGTTCTTGCATCGGCTGCGGACGGGGCGCTAGGCGTCGCTGGCGCTCGAGTCGACGGGATCGGGGTCGTCTGGTGTCCCTCTGTGGGACACCAAGCGACCTGGATCGGCGCCTACGTCGTCCCCGTCGTCGCCGTCCCCTGCTGAGCGCTCGGCCGCTGCGGGAGCTTCGACTGGCAGGTCTTCAGCGCGGCCTCGACCTTGGGGTCGTCGCGCTTGAGATTGCGCAGCGCGTTGAAGCCATCGGAGACCTTGATCGCGAGGCCCTGAGCCTTGAGGCAGGTGAGATAAGGGGTGAAGGCCTTGATGTTCTGCTGCGGGCGGCGAGCACCCGGGCCGCCGCGCAGGCCCTGAGGCCGGAGCTTCGCGCAGGCCTTCATGGCGGCCTGGAACTTGGGGTTGTTGGCAAAGCCCCCGCCAGGCGCGCCACCGTTGGGCGGCGTGGTGGTGGACGGCTGGCCGTCGCTGCCGGCGGGCGGTGCGGCGTTCGTGCCGGTCGGCGGCGTGCCACCAGCGCCCGCGGGTGGGCCGTAGCCGTAGCCCTTGCCGCCGCCCGGCCGTTGGCCGCGGTTGGGCAGCGTCACACCGTTGTCCTTCAGACAGTCCTGGAACTTCTTGAAGGCCGTGCTCTGGTCGGCGCTTTGTCCCTGACCGGCGGACGCGGTGGTGCTGCTCGCGCTGCCGCTCCCGGACGAGCTGCCGCAGGCGGCCAGGGCGATCGAGGCGCCGGCGACGGCGAGGACGGACAGCGGTGTGGTGAAGCGAGACATGGGCAGGCAGTGAGCCGCATGAACCGAAACGCTGGCCAAGCGCGGACGAAGAAGTCCGTAAGTGCGAGCCCGCGCAGCGTTCTTCGTCTTTCCTCACGTTGCGCTTAGTGCCTGCTCACCGCGGCACCACATGCTGGTCGTCGTATGCCCCGAACCACCCGTCGTTACCTGACGCCGCTCAACGTCGTCCTCGGCGCGCTCGCCGCCGCCGGCGTGATCATGGCGGTGATCCTCGTCGGCCCCGAGTCGTCGGCCACGACGACGCGCGAGCGGACGGTGACGGTCACCAAGGGCGTCGTGCAGTCGACGGTCTCGGGCAGCGGCAACCTGTCGCCGGCCAACACCATGGACTTGAGCTTCGGCGCCACCGGCAAGGTGACCAAGGTGTACGTCAAGGCCGGTCAGCATGTGACCAGCGGCCAGCTGCTGGCGCGGATCGACCCGACGGCGGCCGAGGTCGACCTCGCCGAGGCGCAAGCGACGCTCTCCTCGGCACAGGACACGCTTGACGCGATCGAGTCGGGCACGACCAGCACCGCGTCGACCAAGACCTCATCGGCGACGACCGCAACGATCGCGTCGGTCAAGGCCACCGCGGCGCAGGCGACGACAGCGGTGCCCGCTTCGACACCGGCACCGGCGACCACCGCTGCACCGGCCACGACGACGGCTCCGAAGTCGACGGCCCCGAAGACGACAACCACCGCGAAGACGACAACCACGCCGAGCTCGGGCTCTAGCGGGGGGAGCGGCGCTGGCGGTTCGACCATGAGCGAGGCGTCTGCTGTCGCCGCGGTCAAGAGCGCCCAGCTTGCGGTGGACAACGCGCAGGATGCGCTGACCGAGACGGCATTGCGTGCGCCGACGGCCGCCACGGTCGCGGCGGTCAACGGCGCGGTCGGCGATCGGGTCAGCGCCGGATCGAGCAGCGCGTCCAGCGGCTCGGGCTCGGGCGGCAGCAGCAGCGGGTCGGGGTCCGGCGGGGCGGCTAGCGGCACAGGCGATTCATCCTCCACCAGCTCCTCCGGCTTCATCACCCTCACCCAGCTCAGCCGCATGCACCTCGAGGTCAGCCTCAGCGAGTCCGACATCAACTCCGTCAAGGTCGGCCAGCAGGCGACGGTCACGATCAACGCGGCGTCCGGCGAGGAGGTCGCCGGCAAGGTGATTGACATCGGCGTGCTGTCCTCGTCCTCATCGTCGACGGGCACCTCGAGCGCTGTCAGCTATCCGGTGACGATCGCGCTGACCCAGACGACCAAAGGGCTGCGCGCAGGTATGAGCGCCACCGCCGAGATCGTCACCGGGCAGGCCGCCGGCGTCGTCGTGCCGACGCAGGCGCTTCAGGGTTCGAACGTCACCGTGGTCAAGGACGGCAAGCGCACGACGCAACGCGTCACGACCGGCGTCGCCGGTGACAGCACCACGCAGATCGTCAGCGGGTTGTCAGCCGGCCAGCAGGTGATCGTGACGTCGAGCAGCGCCACCGCCGGCGCCAACGCGACCGGCAGCGGCGCAAGCGGGACCGGCAGCGGCCTGACCGGTCGCACGGGACGCACCGGCTTCGGCACCGGCTTCAGCGGCGCCGGCGGTTTCGCGGGCGGCGCCGGGCCGCCCGCCGGCTTCGCCGCAGGAGGCGGGCGATGAGCGACAGCTCGCCGGACGGCTTCTTCGGGAGCGGTGGGCGATGAGCGCGGAGTCAAGGCGGGCGGGACCACACGTCCGCCGCCCCGTCATCGTCGTCGAGGACGTCCGTCGCACCTACCATCTCACCGACGACCTCGCCGTTCACGCGCTCGACGGCGTCAGCCTCCAGATCCAGGTCGGTGAGCTCGTCGCGATCATGGGCTCCTCGGGCTCGGGCAAGTCCACGTTGATGAACATGATCGGCTGCCTTGATCTGCCGACGAGCGGTCGCTACCTGCTCGACGGCGTCGACGTTCGCGACATGGACGAGGACGAGCAGTCCGACCTGCGCAACCGCAAGATCGGCTTCGTCTTCCAGGCCTTCAACCTGGTCCCGCGCACGAGCGCGCTCGCCAACGTTGAGCTGCCGCTGAGCTACGCCGGGCTGCCGCGTGCCGAGCGGCGCAACCGCGCGCTTGCCGCACTCAACGCCGTCGGCATGGGCTCGCGCGTCCATCACTTGCCCTCCGAGCTCTCCGGCGGCCAGCAGCAGCGCGTGGCGGTGGCGCGCGCGATCGTCACCAACCCCTCGCTGATCCTCGCCGACGAGCCGACCGGCAACCTCGACTCCCACTCGACGGCTGACGTCCTCACCATCTTCGAGCGCCTCAACGCCGAGGGCCGCACCGTCGTCCTGATCACCCACGAGGACGACGTCGCCCGCCGCGCCCGCCGCATCATCCGGCTGGCCGACGGCCGCATCGTCTCCGACGACCGCACCGACGTCAAAGAGGCCGCGTGACCCTCCGCGAGACGATCAGGATCGCGCTCGGCGGCATCATGGCCAACAAGCTGCGCTCGGGGCTGACGATCCTCGGCATGACGATTGGCGTCGCCTCGGTGATCGTCCTCGTCGCGGTCGGCAACGGCTCCAAGCAGCAGGTCCAGGCCGGCATCCAGGCGCTGGGCTCCAACGTCCTGCTCGTCCAAGCCGGAGGCGCCCGCGGAGGCCCGGGCTTCTTCGGCGGCGGTGCCTCGACGATCAGCCTCACGCAAGCCGACGCGACCGCGCTGCAGGACGAGTTCAACGCGCCCGATGTCAAGAGCGCGTCGCCGGTCGTCACCGCAAGCACCACCGCGCTCGTCGCCGGCTCGGTCAGCTACACGAGCTCGGTCACGGGCACGACCCCCAGCTACGCACAGGCCCGCAACTACAAGGTCGCTGACGGTGACCTGTTCACCAACGCCGATGTCAAGAAGCACACGCGCGTCGTCGTCATCGGCCCGACCGTCGCCGAGAACCTCTTCAGCGGCTCGGACCCCGTCGGTCAGTCGATCAAGATGGGCGGGTCGAGCTTCACCGTCGTCGGTGTCACAAAGGCCAAGGGCTCCAACGGCGTCACCGACCAAGATGATGTCGTTCTCGCGCCGCTGACCGCGGTGCAGGACGTCCTCAGCGGGTACGGCTCGGTCAACCAGATCGTCGTCCAGGCCACCTCCGAGAAGGCGCTGAACGGCGCACAGGCCGAGGTCACCGCGGTCCTGGACGAGCGCCACGACATCTCGGCGGCCGACAGTGCGACGTCGTCGAGCTTCCAGGTCATCAACCAGGGCTCGATCCTGGAGACCTCCAACGAGACGACGAGCGTCTTCACGACCCTGCTCGGCGCGGTGGCGGCGATCTCGCTGCTCGTCGGCGGCATCGGCGTCATGAACATCATGTTGGTCAGCGTGACCGAGCGGACGCGGGAGATCGGCATCCGCAAGGCCATCGGCGCACGCCGCTCCGACATCCTCACCCAGTTCCTGGCCGAGGCCGTGCTGGTCTCGACGCTCGGCGGGCTCGTCGGCGTGGCGGTGGGCCTGATCGGCAGCCGCTTCGAGATCGCCGGCGTCCAACCGGTCATCGCCCTCTACTCGATCCCCTTGTCCTTCGGCGCGGCCGTCCTGGCCGGCCTCTTCTTCGGCACCTACCCGGCGGGTCGGGCGGCGCGCATGCGCCCGATCGACGCCCTCCGATTCGAATAGGAACCCATGAGCGACCACGAGCAGCCGACCACGGTCTACGACGACCCCGACATGGAGTACTACGACGACGCGGAGCTCGCCGACACGCTGCCCGTCCGGCCACGGCGCAAGCTGCTGACGCCGGTCAGCGGCGGGCTGCTGGCGGTCGTGCTGATGGCCGGCGGCTTCATCGGAGGCGTCCAGGTGCAAAAACACCAAGGGGGCGGCAGCGGCGCGCGCACCGGGTTGCCCGCGGCGTTCGCGGCACGGCTGGCCCAGGGCGGGGCCGGGGCCGCAGGCGGCGGCCAGGCGAGCGGCGCCGGGACGGGCGCCGCGCGCGCCAGCGGTGGCGCGGGAGGTGCCACCGCCGGGACCGTCGCCAACATCAAGGGCTCGACGCTCTACGTCACCAGCCCCGACGGCACCACCGTCAAGGTCAAGACCAACGACAACTCCAAGGTCACCCGCAACGCCGCCGCCAGCGTCGGCAGCGTCCATCCCGGCGACACCGTCGTCATCCAGGGCAGCACGGCGTCCAGCGGCACCGTGACCGCCTCGAGCGTCACCGCGACGGCCAAGGGCGTGAGCGCGGGAGGCTTCGGCGCCTTCTTCCCCGGCGCGGCGGCCGGCGGCGGCGCAGCGACGGGCACCACCGGCGCCACACCCGGATCCGGCGCAACGGGCGGCGGCTCCGCATCCCAGGTGCCCCAAGGCTTCGCGCCCCCGTCCGGCTGAGCCCCCGCACCAGACCGCGCCCCGGACCCCTTCCGCGAAAGAATGGGGGCAGTGCCGCACATCCATGTCACAGGCCATCGCAACCCCGACACCGACTCGATCGCCGCCGCGATCGGGTACGCGGAGCTGCGCGGCCACCTGGATCCCGACAACACCTACGTCCCGGTCCGCCTCGGCGACCTGAACTCCCAGACCCGCTGGGTCCTGGAGCGCGCGGGCGCCACCGAGCCGGAGTTCCTCCCGCACGTGATGTTGCGGGTGCGCGACGTGATGCAGCAGGACTTCTACGCCGCCGGCATCGACGACGCCGTCCGCGAGGTCGGCCTGACGATGGCCGCCGACAAGCTCGACGTCGTCCCGATCGTCGACCACGACGGCAAGCTCGTCGGCGTCATGACCGAGCGCGCGCTGGCCCGCCGCTACATCCGCGAGTCGCGCGAGGCCTCAACGCTCGTCGACGCCCCCACGCGCGTGAGCGCGATCGCCGCCGCCGTCAGCGGCGAGCACGTCGTCGGTGAGGACGTCGCCGTCGCCGGGCGCGTGTGGGTCTTCGCGATGGCCACCGACTTCCCCGAGAGCGGCATCGGCCCCGGCGACGCCGTGATCATCGGCAACCGCGACGACGCCCAGCGCCGGATGATCGAGCGCGGCGTCGCGCTGATGCTGCTCTCCAACGGCGTCACGCCGAGCGACGAGATCCTCAAGTACGCCCGCGAGCACGGCACCGCCGTCGTCGTCTCGCCGCTGGACAGCTACGTCTGTGGTCGTATGACGACGCTGGCCGCGCCGTGCAGCGCGCTGATGGACGCCGAGCCGCTGACCGTCCGCGGCAACGACCTCCTCGAAGATGTCACCGAGGAGATCAAGAACGTGCACTACCGGGCGGCCGTCGCGGTCGACCGGCGCGGGCACCCGATGGGGCTCGTCACCCGCTCGGACCTCGTCAACCCCGTGCCACGCGAGGTGTTGCTCGTCGACCACGCCGAGCAAGGCCAGAGCGTGGTGGGCGTCGAGAAGGCCCACATCGTGGAGATCCTCGATCACCATCACATTGGATCGATCGAGACGCGGGTGCCCGTGCGCGCGACCTTCGACCCCGTCGGCTCGACCTCGACGCTGGTGACCGAGCGCTTCCTGCAGGCGCAGGTCACGCCGACGATGCCGACGGCGACGGTCCTGCTCGGCGCGATCCTGTCGGACACGGTGATCCTCAACTCGCCGACGACGACCGACCGTGACCGCGAGGCGGTCGGGTTCCTGGCGGACTTCGTCGGCGTCGAGGCGCTGACCTTCGGCCGCGAGATGTTCGAGAGCGGCTCCGACGCCGCCGACGCGTCGGTCGAGTCGCTGCTCACGCGCGACTCCAAGGAGTACGAGACCGCTGAGGGCCCGATGAGCATCGCGCAGATCGAGACGGCCGGCACGATCCTCGTCGACCGGCTCGGCGAGTTGCGCCAGGCGCTGCAGGCCCAGCACGACCGCAACGGCCACGTGCTCTCGGCGCTGATGATCACCGACATCCTGGAGAAGCACACGCAGTTGCTCTTGGCCGGCGACATCGCCGCCGCCGAGCGCGCCTTCGGCAAGGACGCCAAGGACGGGATCATCGACCTGCCCGGCGTGATGAGCCGCAAGAAGCAGGTCGCGCCGCCGCTGCTGGGCGCGTTCTGACTCAGGCGGCTTTGAGCTGCTCAGCGGTCGACCGCGCCTCCGGGTCGCCGAGGAACGGCGCCAGCGCGGCGTAGCAGAGGTCCGGCGCCAGCTCGTGCAGCTCGTGCGCGCGGCCGGAGACGATCCACTCGGTGACCAGGCCGGCGATGCCCGCCGAGATCGCGTAGGCGGCGATCGGCGGGACGGTCTTGCCGGGCGGGAGGTTGTCGTAGCCGTGCGACAGCAGGTGGGCGAAGGCCTGGTAGCTCTCGTCCATCTTGGCGGCGGCGTCGCGTCCGCTGGTCAGCACGTCGACGAAGCCGAAGCGCGCACGACCGGGGTCTGCCGCGAGGTGGTCGACCCAGGCCGTGATGCCGTCGCGGACCGCGCTGGTCCACTCGGTCTGCCCGGCGGCGGCGGCCCACGAGGCGGCGAAGAGCGACGCGAAGGCCTCGTCGTAGGCCGCCAGGAACGCCGTGTGCTTGTCGGCGAAGTGGTCGTAGAACGTCTTGTTGGAGATGTGGGCTGCGGCGACGACCTCGGGCACGGTGACGCCCGCGTAGCCGTCGTAGGCGGCGAGCTGGGTGACGGCCTGCAGGATTCGCTCGCGCTGGTAGCGGTCTACGAACGAGCGCGGCAGCTTCTGATGGCCGCGCGGCAGCGGCAGCGGGCGGCGCGCGGGGGCGGGCTCCGGCGGCTCGCTCAGCGGCCGGTGGGCGGGCAGCGGCGAGCTCGTCTCATAGCTGACCGCCCAGGTCGCCAGGTCGTCGGCGACGCCGCGTAGCTGGCGCACCCGGCCGTTGTGCAAGTGCTGGTCGATGACCTGCAGGACGCCGCAGGCGATCACCGTGCGGCAGCTGGGGGAGATCGTCGTCGGCCCGTCGGTGCGGCTGACCGCCTCGCCGATCCACTGCTCCACGCGCCGCACGACCCGTCGGCGCAGCGCCGGGCCGTTGCTCCCGACGGCCAGCACCTCGACGAGCAGCAGCCGCGCGTGGTCGGGACGGGCGATGACGGCTGAGGCCAGCCCGCGCACGACGCCCTGGAGGCTCTCGTGGACGCTGCGCGGGTCGCCCGGGCGGGCGCTCATCACCTGCACGACCTGCGCGACCGCCTGGGCGAGCGTTGCCTCCCAGGCCGCCATGAAGCAGGCCTCCCGGTCGGCGAAGAGCGCGTAGAAGGTGTTGCGCGAGACCTGCGCCTCGGCGGCCACGTCGGCCACCCGCGCCTCCGCGTAGCCGTCGCGCGCGACGACCGCGACCATCGCCTCCTGCAGTCGCTCGCGCTGCAGCTCGCGGGCGGCCTCAGGCGCGAGCGCGCTGGCCCCTCGGGGCAGCTTGCGTGACGCGGCTGATCGGGTGGACGCCATGCGGGTTCGACGATACGGGAAGCGCCTTCAGAAAGAGACTGCTCCGGTTCGCAACGTACCACCTCCAGGGTGCCCAAAAAAGACGTGAGCAGACGTTGATGCTTGCCCCTACGGCTAAAGTGCGATCCGCGTGTCGAGAAACATCCGTGTCCGGAGGGTGTGACCCATGCCGACGCTGCCGGCGGGGCACGGGAGCCTGCCCACAGAGGCGACGCGGTTCCTGCAGCGGGCGCGGATCCTCGACGCGACGGCGCAGACGGTGGCCGAGGACGGCTACGCCGCGACGTCGGCCGATCGCATCCGCCGCCGCGCCGGCGTCTCGTCGCGCACGTTCTACGAGCACTTCACCGACAAGCAGGACGCGGTGCTCTGGGCCTTCGACGCCGCGGCGACCTTCGCCGTGCCGCGCATCGTCGCGGCCTTTGCCGAGCAGGACGTGTGGGCGGCCGGGGTGGACGCCGCGCTGCAGACCTACCTGGCGATCATGGACTGCGACCGCGCCTGGGCGGTGCTGTGCGTGGTCGAGCTTCCGGGGGTCGCGACCGGGGCCGGCGAGCGGCGCGACGTGCTGCTGGCGCCGCTGATCGCCGCGCTGTCGGCGACGCAGCCGCGGGGCGCGCTGGTCCCGGCGGCCGATGTGGTCGCGGCGGTCGACGGGGTGGTCCGCGAACGGTTGTTGCGTGATGGAGACGTCGATTTGCAGGGCCTTCGCCCTGAGCTGCTCGCGCTGGCGCTGAGCCCTTACGTGGGCGCGGAGCGCGCGCAGGGCTTCATCGACCGCAAGCCGGCGGCGGTGGCGGCGTCCGTCGATCTGACCCGCGCGGGGCGTGCTGCCGAGCTCGTCGACGGTCCGGTTGACGCGCTTGCCGCGCTCGTCGAGGAGGCGGTCGCGCAGGGCGACGGGCCGGCGCTGTGGCGGGTGGTCCTCGGGCTCCACGACCGGCGCGCCCGTGGCGAGGCGGTGCCGTGGCGGCTCGAGCGCCGCGTGCTCGACGGTCTGGCGCAGGCCTCCTTCTTCGGCATGCCGGTGCGCGACATGGAAGCCGCGGGCTGGGGCCTGCCGACCCCGCGCGAGCGGGTGCTGCGCTACGTCGCGGCGCATCCGGGTTGCAGCGGCCAAGAGATCCGCGTGGCGCTCGGCTTTGCGCACCTGTCGCAGGTCAGCCGCATGTTGCAGGCCTTGCGCGACGAGGGTCTGGTGGCCCGTCGTGCCCCGCGCGGACGCGCGAACGCCTGGGTCGCCATGGGGTCCGAACACAGTTCCGGGAACACCAAAAGGGACATTGGTGGATCATGAGTGTTGACTTCTAGGGAACGGGACGGCTATGGTCGTCACGCACCGCTCGCATCGAGGTCGATCGACGGGGCAGGAGAGGTCATCGCGCCGGCTGTGGAGCCGGGGCGAAACGCACAACAGACGCTGGGTCAGTCGCCCTCGCCACACCACCGGCCGGCGGCACGGTTGCACCGTGCCCGCAGGTCCGGAAAGGCGGGTCGATGGTCGCTGCCCCGACGTCGGCCGCCGCATGGGCGGCACCGGTCGAGGGAGCACGTCAGCCATGGGTCAACCAGCACCACCAGCGGAGCGCGAGATGAGCGGATCGAGGCAGCTTCAGCGCCGCGGGCACCGCGTCGCCGTCGAGCAGGTCGAGGCGTCCCAGCGCCAGCGGTTGATCGCCGCGATGGCGCACGTGGCGGCCGAGCAGGGCCGGCGCGCGGCCAGCGTCGAGCTCGTCTGCGAGCGCGCGGGCATGTCGCGCCGGACCTTCTACGACCACTTCACCGACGGCGAGCAGTGCTTCGTCAGCGCCGTCGGCCAGGCTTTCGACCAGCTCTTCGCCGCGATCAACACGGCGGTCGGCGCCGAGCCGCAGGACTGGGAGGACCGCGCGTGCACGACGGTCGCGGCGCTGATCGCGACGCTCGACCGCGACCGCACGCTGGCGCGCTTGTGCGTCGTTGAGCCCCACAGCGGCAGCGCGGTCGCGCTGAGCATCCGCCACGCGGCGGTGCACCGGCTGGCGCTGGTGCTGGCCGCTGGGGCGACGGTGGGGGACGAGGGGTTGCGCGATGCGGCCGCCCGCGGTGCGGTAGGCGCGATCCTCGAGTTGGCGACCGACCCGATCCTGGCCGGTGAGTCCTTGCAGCCGATCGTCGCGCCGGCGTTGTACACGGCGCTCGCCCCCTTCACCGGTCGGCGGGTCGCGAGCCTGCGCGCTGCTGATCCGCCGCGCATCTCGGCGATGAGCGTCGTCGCCGTCGCCGAGCCGCGTGTCTCGGCAGCCGACCAGCTGCTGGTCACCGAGCTCACTCGCCAGACCGTGCTGTACCTCCTGGCGCATCCCGAGGCCTGCAACGTCGAGGTCGCCCGTGCGATCGGCGTGCGCCACGAGAGCCAGATGAGCCGTCATCTCGTGCGCCTGGAGCGCGCCGGGGTCGTGACGCGCCGGCGCGCCGGGCGCGCGAACGCGTGGCGGTTGTCGGAGCGCGGAGCGGACGCCGCACGCGTGCTGCGAGACGAGAAGCCGGGAAACGAGCCGCGGCTCCCTGGCGCAAGGGGCGAGGTCGCCCGATGAGTTTGTCGCATTCAAGCCCTGCTGTTCACGAACACACCACGAGAGAGATCACCTGCATGACTGACCGTGAGTTGAAGGCCGGCGCTGGCGCGTCGGGGGTGTTGGGTCGCTGCGTCTTGGCGCTTGTGCTGGTCGCGGTGCTGGTCTTCGCTGGCTCTGCGCATGCTGCGACCACGCACGTCTTCGCTTCGAACTTCGGCTCTGCGGGTTCCGGTGATGGTCAGCTGTCGTTGGCGGCTAGCAGTGGTAGTGCGGTTAACGCGACCTCGCATGTGGTGTATGTCGCGGACACCAACAACGCGCGGGTCGTGGAGTTCGGTGCTGATGGCAGCTTCGTGCGGGCGTTCGGCGCTGATGTGGGTGGGGCGGGCGTCGATGTCTGCACCACGGGTTGTGTGGCGGGTACGCCGGGCACGGCGGCGGGGGAGTTCACGACGCCGACGTTCATCGCGATCGACAACTCCGGTGGTCCGTCAGACGGCGACGTCTATGTCGGTGACACGACCAACAACGTCGTGCAGAAGTTCGCCGCCAACGGCACGTTGATCGCCGCGTGGGGCTTTGGCGGAGTGCTGGACGGCTCGACGGCGACCGGCGGCCCGTTCGGCCCGCTGGCCGGCATCGCCGTCGACGCCACCGGCAACCTGTTCGTCTACGACACCAACGCCAACATGTTCTCGTTTGGCCAGGACGGGACCTACACCACCACCTTCAACACCACCTTTGGCGTCAGCCCCGTCGGCATCGCGGCAGACTCCACCGGCAACCTCTACATCGTTCGCGGGACACCCTTCGTCGAGAAGATCTCGCCTGCCGGGGCCGACCTGGGCACCGTCGACAGCTGTGGCTGTGCCACCGGACTGGCCCTCGACACGTCCGACGACCACGTCTACGTCGCCCACGGCAACTCGATCCTCGAGTTCACCGCCACCGGCTCCCAGGCCGACAGCTTCGGCTCCGGCGCCCTTACCGCGGCCGCCGGCCTCGCCGTCGACCCGACCACCGGCCGCGTGCTCGCCGTCGACCCCGGAGCCGGCCAGATCACTGCCTTCACGCCCCAGCTTGTCTACAACCCGCCGACGCACGTCTTCAAAACGGCCTTCGGCGCTCCCGGCTCAGGCGACGGCCAACTCGGGCTGGTCGACAACAGGAGCTCCCTCGGCGGCAGCAGCACCCTCGCGCGCCGCAGCTCGACCGGCGACCTCTACGTCGCCGACACCACCAACAACCGCGTCGTCCAATTCGACGCCACCGGCACCTTCATTCGCGCCTGGGGCTGGGGCGTCGCCGACGGCTCCCCGGCGTTGCAGACCTGCACCTCCGGCTGCCAGGCCGGCCTCCCGGGCAGGGGCGCCGGTCAGTTCGACATGCCGGAGCTGATCGCCGTCGACAATTCCTCCGGTCCGTCCCAGGGCGACGTCTACGTCGGCTACGGCTTCGGTGGCGACACCTTGCCGGTAATCCAGAAGTACTCCTCCTCGGGCGCCTATCTGGACACCATCGACTCGACCACCACTCCCAGCTTCAACACCGGACTCATGGGGATCCAGGTCGACGGTGCAGGCCATCTATGGGCCCTTGTTGCTGGAAGCCAGCTCGCCGGCAAAGATCACAGTGCCCACACCTTCGAGTTCGACCCTTCGGGCGCCATGATCGGCGGCTTCCAATTCGGCCGGGGCGGCGAGATCGGCGGGATGGCCATCGACTCGACGGGCAACTTCTACTTCGGCGATGGCTACAAGGTCAACTCTTCCGGAGCCTACTTGGGCCAGGTGAGATTCGGTCTTAGGTTGATTTACAATTCGGTGCCGGGTTTCTACGGTGGTCCAGCGGTCGATCTCGGCACCGACGACGTCTACTACGCCGACGGCCTTCACCTCCTCCGCTTCCCCGCCTCGTGCGATGTGCGGTTGAACTTTCCCTGCACGCCGAGGGAGGACTTCGGCACCGGCGACGTTGCCGATGCCGTCGAAGCCGCCGTCGACTCCTCCAGCGACACGATCTACGTCACCGATGCGGGCAGCGACCAGATTAAGGTCTTCGTCCCGACCCCGGCCCTGTCGACGGGCGCCTTCTCCGACCGGACGTCGACCGGCGCCACGTTGACCGGGACGGTCGATCCGCGCACTACCGCGATCACCGATTGCCACTTCCAGTACGTCGACCATGCCGACTATCACGCAGGCGACCCGGACCCTTACGCCGCGGGTCAGACCGCACCGTGCGTGCCGGCGCCGGGATCCGGCAACGGCGCGGTGGCGGTCCACGCCGACCTTTCCGGGCTCACCCCGGGCGTTGCCTATGACTACCGCCTGGACGCGGTCAACGCCAACGGTACCTCCGGCGGCGCGGACGAGGTCATCCCGTCCGGACCGCCCACCATCGACGCCGTCTCGGTCTCCGACGTGTCGGCCGACTCCGCCGAGTTGCGCGCGCGGGTCAACCCCAACGGCGGCGACACCCGGCTGCACTTCGAGTACGTCGACGACACCACCTTCCGCTCCAGCGGCTTCACCAACGCCGTCGTCACGCCTGACATAGATCTTGGAGCCGGTTTCGATCCGGCAGACGGGACCCGGCGCCTGCAGGGCCTCCAAGCCAACGCCACCTATCACTACCGCGCCGTGGCGACCAATTCGCTCGGCACCACGACCGGCGCTGAGCACGCCTTCACCAGCCAGACGCTCGCGACCGACGCGGCCGACGCCTGCCCCAACGCGGCGCTGCGTCTTCGGCAGACGTCGGCTTTCCTGCCCGACTGCCGCGCCTACGAGCAGGTCTCACCGGTGGACAAGAACGGCTCCGAAGCGCTCGTCACCGTCGACAAGGCCTTCCAGGCTGCCGCAGGGGGCGGCTCCTTCGCCTACACGGCCTCGCAGGCCTACGGCGACGCCCAGACCGGCACCACCGTCGACCAGACCTACCTCGCCGCGAGGTCCTCGTCGGGCTGGACGAGCCACGCGCTCGTCCCTCGCCAGCAGAACGGCCTCTTCCTTCCCACCGTCGTCTTCTCCGCCTTCTCCGACGACCTCTCGCACGCCACGTTGAACAACGGCGGCGGCCAGGATGCCCAGGACGATCCGCCGCTCGTGCCCGGTGAGCCCGCCAACAACGACAACCTCTTCGTGCGCGACAACACCAACGACACCTGGCAGCTCGCCAACGTCACCCCTGCGAACACGGCCTCGGCCGAGACCGTGTTCCGCGGAGCGTCGCCGGACCTCAGCAACGTCGTCTTTACCGAGCGGGCCCAACTCACCCCCGACGCCCCGGCGCCGTCCGGCGATCTCGACGTCAACCTCTATCACTGGAGCAATGGCACGGTCCATCTCGTCGGCATCGACCCGGACGGCCATGCCTTCCCGGGATCTGCCCGGGCTGACCTTGCCGAAGATAAATTCGATCCTGCCTCTCCTTCGTATCGCCCGGCCGACCCGCACGCCGTCTCTGAAGACGGGTCGCGGATCTTCTTCCGCGCTGCCGGCGCCCTGTACGTCCGCAAGGACGACGCTGTCACCGTCCAACTCGATGCGCCTCAGGGCGGCTCAGGTCCGGGTGGAGGCGGCGGGCTTGCCGTCGCTTCCACCGACGGTGCTCACGCCTTCTTCACCGATGACGCTGCCGCCGGCCTGACCAGCGACACCGTCTCCGGCAGCGGCGCCAACCTCTACCGCTTCGACACCGCCAACGGGACGCTCACCGATCTCACTCCGACCGCCGACGCGGGAGTGGTCGGTGTCGTCGGTGCCTCCCACGACGGCTCATATCTCTACTTCGTGGCCAACGGGGACCTTGACGGCCCGGGCCCCGCCTCGGCCGGAAATTGCGCTACCGACCCTGACGACCCCGCCACCGGTGAGTGCAGCCTTTACATGGTCCATGATGGCACCACCACCTTCGTGGCCAGGCTGTCGGGCTCCGACGACGGGGCCACGTGGAACGGCGCGCGCCAGGGTCCTGTCAGCTTCAACAACGCGGCGGCAGTCTCGCCCGACGGGACGTACCTCGCCTTCCAGTCATCTCGCCCCCTGACCGGCTATGACAACACCGCAGCAAACGGCCGCAGTTGTGGGAAGGCGTTCAACGACACCGACGACCTCGGGCCGGCCTGCCCGGAGGTGTTCCTCTACCACGCTCCAACAGGTGAAGTTAGCTGCGCCTCCTGTCGCCCGAGCGGAGACGCTCCGCAGGCGATGTCGACCATCACCCGTCCTCCAGGAGAAGAAGACGGCCAAGTCCTCGCCCACCCCTCTCCACGGGCCATCTCCAACAGCGGCCGCGTCTTCTTCAACTCTCTCGACAAGCTCCTGGCTGGGGACACCAACCACACCTACGACGTCTATGAGTTCGAGCCCGATCTCGCCGGTGACTGCCGGCGCGCCGCTGGCTGCCTCGCGCTCATCTCTTCAGGCCAGAGCGCGCAGAACGCGCTCTTCCGCGATGCCTCGGTAGACGGCTCCGACATCTTCTTCACGACCAACGATCCGCTCGTCGCCCAGGACGGTGATCGGGGCAGCGACGTCTACGACGCGCGGGTCGGCGGTGGCATTGCGAGCCAGAACCCGCTGGCGCCCACGTCCTGTCAGGGTGCTGCCTGCCAGGGGCCGAGCAGCGCGCCGCCGCCTCCGCCCAGCGCGGCGACGGTGATGTTCACCGGGCCCGGCGACGCCGTACGGCGCCCGGCATCGACTGCGGGCAAGGTGAAGGTGATCGGTCACCCCGCCAAGGGCGCGAGCTTCCTGGTCACGGTCAAGGTGCCGCGGGCGGGCCGGATCACCATCACGGGCGCCGGGGTCAGCGCCGCGCGCAAGTCCGTGTCGAAGCCGGGGACCTACAGGCTCCGGGTCACGCTCACCGCCAAGGAGAAGCGCGTCCTCAAGCGCCGGCACACGCTCAAGCTGAGGCTGCGCGTGGCGTTCGCCCCCGCCGGGGGCGGCGCCTCGCACGTTTCCTTCTCGATCACGGATAAGGCATAGGACAACGCCATGACGACTACTGACGCGACGACCACGAGCATGAACACAGAGCACGGCGGTCCGTGGAGGTTGCGACGCGTTGCGGCTTCGCTGCTGCTCGCGTGCGTCTGGCTCTCTCTCGCCGGCGCCTCGTCGGCGTGGGCGGACTTCGGCCTGCTCCCCGGCGCCGCCGGCTTTGACGGCTCGGTCACCAACCAGGATGGCTCGACCGCCACGCAGGCCGGCTCGCACCCCTTCGCCATCACCACCACCATCAACTTCAACGCGACGGTCAACCGGCAAGGACAGCCCGCCCCCGACGGCAGTCCCCGCGATATTCAGGTCGACGTCCCCCCGGGGTTGGTCGGCAACCCGACCGCGATCAGCACCTGCACCGTCACCCAACTCAGCACCTCCGATGTCGGGGACAGCCATACGAACAGCTGTCCGGCCAGCTCCCAGATCGGCACCACCGTCGCGTTGCTCACGCAGGGGTCCGGGATCGTGCCGATTCCCGCGGCGGTCTTCAACATGCAGCCGCCGCGGGGGCAGCCGGCCGAGTTCGGCTTCGACATCCTGGGTGTCAATGTCCTGATCGGAACCAAGCTGCGCACGGGCTCTGACTACGGCATCTCGACCACCCTGCACCAGATCTCCTCCGCGCTGCCGCTGACCGGCGCGACCCTCAGCCTCTGGGGCGTCCCGGGCGATCCTGTCCACGACATTCAGCGCTGTCTCGACCTGCAGCACGACAGCAGCTACCCGACCTTCAACACGTGCGATGGCTCTTCGTCCTTTGACAGCCCGAACTCGTTCGACCTGCCCGTAGAGCCGTTCCTGACCCTGCCGACATCTTGCTCTGGCCCTCAGACGGTGTCCATCGCGACCGACCAATGGGTGCAACCTGGTCGGGTCAAGCCGGATGGTTCGCCAGATCTTTCCGATCCGGCTTGGGTCACCAGCAGCTTCGTGAGCCATGACGCCTCGGGCCATCCGGTCGGTGCGGACGGCTGCAACCGCCTTGACTTCAGTCCGACGGTCATGGTCCGCCCGGATACGGTCTCGGCCGATGCGCCCGCCGGTCTCAACGTCGACCTCCATCTCCCGCAGAGCGACAACGCGGACGCGCTGGGCGAAGCCGATCTGAGGAAGGCGGTGGTGACGTTGCCGGCTGGGTTCTCGGTCAATCCGGCGGCGGCGGATGGGCTTGAGGCGTGTAGTCCGGCGCAGATCGATTTGACCGGTCCGGGTGCGGCGAGGTGTCCGGATGCGTCGAAGGTCGGGTCGGTGGAGATCGATACGCCGTTGCTCGATCATCCGGTCAAGGGCGGGGTGTACATCGCTAGGCAGAACGACAACCCATTCAACTCGTTGTTGGCGATCTACATCGCGGTTGACGATCCCCAGACAGGTGTCGTGGTCAAGGTGGCGGGTCATGTTGAGCCTGATCCGGTGACGGGGCAGCTCAAGACGACCTTTGACAACAACCCGCAGTTGCCGTTCAGTGATTTGAAGGTTGATTTCTTCGGTGGGCCGCGAGGTGCGATTGCCACCCCGCAGGCCTGCGGCACCTACACCGCGACCGCGGAATTGACGCCGTGGAGCGGGACGGTGCCGGTCACCAGGACCGATAGCTTCGACATCACGTCGGGGTGTGTGAACGGTTTCCATCCGGCCTTTACGGCGGGGACCAAGAACACGCAGGCCGGAGCGTTCTCGCCGTTCGTGCTCTCCTTCTCGCGCTCAGATCAGGACGAGGAGCTGGCCGGACTGAAGGCTACGCTGCCAACCGGCCTGCTGGCCAAGGTCGCCGGGGTGGCGTTGTGCTCGGACACGGATGCCGTTGCCGGCACCTGTCCAGAGGCGAGCCAGATCGGTTCTGTTACCGCGGGGTCCGGCGCGGGTAGCGCACCGCTGTTCTTGCCCGGCAAGGCATATCTGACCGGCCCGTATAAGGGTGGGCCGTACGGTCTGGCGGTCGTGGTTCCGGCCAAGGCCGGCCCGTTTGACCTCGGCAACGTCGTGGTGCGTCAGAAGCTGGAGATTGATCCGATCGACGCGCACGTCACCGCGACCTCAGATCCGTTCCCGACGATCCTGCAAGGGATCCCGCTACGGGTCCGCCGCGTCGACGTCACCCTCGATCGGCCCGACTTCACGTTGAACCCGACGAGTTGTGCGGCTAAGCAGATCCAGGCCCAACTGGTGTCGACCAGCGGCACGTTGGCCGATCTGTCGGCGCCGTTTAGCGTCGGGGGCTGTGGCGATCTGACCTACGCGCCGAAGCTGGCGATCAGCCTGACGGGCAAGGGCCAGACGACCGACGACAAGCACCCTGGTGTGCATGCGGTGCTAACCCAGCCGGTGGGGCAGGCCAATAACAAGAAGGTCACCGTCACGCTACCGCTGTCGCTGGCCTTGGATCCGGATAACGCGCAGTCGTTGTGTGAGTTCACCGACGGGTCCAAGGTCGACCCGACCTGTCCGAAGGGCAGCATCGTCGGCACCGCCACGGCCAAGTCGCCGATCCTCGATCAGCCGCTGACCGGGCCGGTGTACTTCGTCAAGAACATCCGCAAGGACCCCAAGTCCGGGCGGGAGATCCGGACCCTGCCCAAGCTGGTGATCCCGCTGACGGGCCAGAACGGGCTGCGGCTCACGGTCACCGGCACGTCGAATGTCGTCGACAACCATCTGGTGAGCACGTTCGACAACCTCCCCGACGCCCCGGTGTCGGACTTCACGCTGGACATCGACGGCGGCAAGCACGGCATCCTCGTCGTCTCGGGCACCGACATCTGCAAGTCCACCCAGATCGCCACCCGTCAGGCCGATGGCCAGAACGGCAAGACCGCCGATGCCTCACTCACGCTGAGCACCCCGGCCTGCCCGCTGAAAATCATCCGCAAGACGATCGGCAAGACCAGCGTGGCGATCAAGGTCGGCGGCCTCGGCGCCGGCAAGATCACCGTGTCGGGCAAGGGCATCAAGAAGACGACCAAGACCATCAGCAAGTCGACGGTTGCGACGATCACCGCCAAGCGCACCAAGGGCAAGCCCGGCAAGGTCACGGTCTCCTTCGACCCGACCGGACCCGCCAAGGCACGCAAGACCACCAAGTAGGAACGACGGCACACCCGGGTCGCGGATCACGCCGCGACCCGGGGACGCCGGCTCAGCCCTTGACGGCCCTGGCGTAGACGCCGAACAGCCGGTCCAGGACCTGGGCGGCGAGGCGATCGACGGTGATCTCGGCGAGAAGCTCGGGGTCTATCGGCTTGTCGACCGGCAGGCCGTCGAGGCGGTCGTTGTTGCAGCGCGCCAGGTCGTAGCGGCGATGGCGCAACTGCTCGACGAGGTCATCGGTCAACGGGATCTCGAACGTCTCGACCTCGGGGTCGACCTGGTCGGGGTCCCACCCGACGGCGGTGATGAGCGCTGTTGCTGCGCAGAAGCGCATCGCCAGCGTGTACTGGGCCTGGGGCCCGTAGAGGAGGAAGTCCTCGAACAACTCGTGGCCGAGGTCCATGACCTTCTTGGCCTCGAGCCGAAGGACATCGGCGGTCTCGCGATCGACGGTGATCACGCGGGCGTGGGTACGCTGCGGGGTGCTCATGGGAGTTCATGCTCCTTTGGGTCACGCCCCCGGCCGTTCGTACCGGCGCGGGGGCACTTTTTATTGATGTAGGCAGAGCCTAATCGGTGGGGCGGACGGACTCTGGTGGTCTGGTTTCGCCCCCTCGTCGTCTGCTCGCAAGCTCCCCAGGGCCGCGTCAGCGGTCCTTTGATTCGGGCAAAGGACCTCGTCTTTGTGTCGAGTGCAGCAAGGGCGTTACGCCTGTGCATCAACATCGGCACGGATCGCGGGATCAAGGCAATGGCCTACTACGGTCGCCGCCTTAGTGCCGCACGAGCTCTTGGACAACTACGCCGCTGCGCTGCTCTGGAATCGACCCGGCCCCGAGGCGTACTGGTTCCACTACACCTCGCCGAGAGTTGCACGCACGATCGTTCGTGAGGGCACCTTCAGGGTCGGTGCCCCGCGGGTCGACGGCCGTGCAGGGATCTACGTCTGCCCATACCAACCGGGTGCGCTGACCGAGGAGAACCTGGCGCGCCGGTTGCTCGACGGCGCCTTTCACGAGCGCGACCGGTTGCAGGCGGCGGTGGTCCTGCTCGCTCATCCCGCCATCGTGCTCCTCAGCGACCCCGATACTCGTGATGGCATGCTGCTTCGCGCCGACCCGGGCTCGCTCGTCCAACTGCCCGATCAGATCATCGGCTTCGCGGAGCGGGACGGCAACCGGTGGCGGCATTCCCGGGCCTGCTTCGACTCCATCCAGCTGCGCATGTTGGCCGGCGATGGTCAGCCCTAACCTTCAAAGGGAAGGGTCCGGTAGGCTGTGAAGCTCGCCATGCCCAAGTCCTCATCCTTGCCAGCCACCCGCATCGATCTCCCATGGCCGACCCTGCACGGCCAGCAGGCCGGCTACGTCCTTGGCGATCGGTATGTCGAAGGATTTGCCGACGACCTCGCGCTGGACCTGCGAGGACGATGGCGCATCGCCCACTGGGCGCAGACGTTCGGTCACGAGCTCGATGACGCGCAGCGTGCCTTGTTGGAGTCGCCGGAGCCGGTGGACCCCATCGGCAGGGAGCTGCTCTACGCCACCTCCGACGACATCGATCTCCACCTTCCGCTCGCTGGGCAGTTCGGCCTTTACGACCGTCTCACCGAGGAGGAGCTGCTGCTCGCTCATGAGCCGTGGCGCCGCCTGGGTGGTCAGGAGCAGCCCGGCGAGGAGCGGCGCGACTACCCGGTCAACGTCACCGAGCTCGCGACGCTCACCGGCACCACCCCCAAGCAGGTTCGCGAGTGGGAGACGGCCGGGCTGCTCCCGGCCGGGTGGGTCGACGGCCGTCGCCAGTTCTTCCTCGCCGCAGCCATCCACGCCTTCGCGTTGCGGCACCTGAGCCGCTTCCAGATCGCCGCGCTCGCCAACCTCATGGCGGCCGAGAAGGACGACGACGTCTTCATCCAGCTCATCGAGCACACGCTCGCCGCGCGCCGTCGGCGCACCGCGTCCTGACCAGATAGGTCTGCTCCGTACTAGAGCGCTACGCCGGCCAGCGCTGCTGAAGAATGAGCTGGTCGGCGGGTACCGGGACGATGTTGTCCAAGAACTCGCGATCGGGGTCGGTGAACTCGACGAGGAACATGCCGAGGTGGTAGTCGCTCACGGCCGTGCCGACGGTACCGGCCGGGCGATTGTCGAACGGCTCACGCAGGGCCACCACGTCGTGCTCGGAGATCTCATGCTCGACCCGTGTCATCGTGAACTGAGGTTAGCCGCTGATGTAGGCCGTAACCAGCCGCGGACGATCGTCTGCATGTTCTAGATGCCAAGCGGTCTGGATGACGATAACGCGATCGCTTCTCTCCCGGAGTCCGGTGACCGGCAGGCGGACTCCACAGACGAATCCGAACGGTGCGTTGTCGCGTACATTGGTGATGACGGCGTCGAGCACTTCTCTGCACAGCGTTTTGGCGAGATGATCGACGTCGGCGAGGGTGATTCCAAGGATCTGCTCAAAGCCCTTGGCCTTGGGACCCCCGTCCGGATGATCGATGTTGAGACTGTAGGTCACGAGCTTCTCGGTGATCCCGAACGCCTCGGCGGCTCGCGGGAGCCGGTCGCCGACGATCGGAGGCCAGGACACCCTCGGATCGTGTCATCGGGTTTCGCCGGTGCCAGGCGTTGTCACCGAGTTGCGAGGACTTCGCTACGAACTCGGAGCGAAGTCCTCGCAACTCGTGACGAAGAGTCGGCCTCAGCCCGCCGCAGGCGCCGGTGCCGTCTCGATCGCCACATCCGGCAGCACGCGCGCCAGGCGGCTCGGAAGCCACCAGTTCCAGCGGCCGAGCAGCTCCATGGTCGCGGGCACCAGGATCAACCGCACGAGCGTGGCGTCGATGATGATGGCGACGGCACAGCCAAGTCCTAGTTGTTGAATCGACGGGACGCCCGTGCCGACGAAGACGGCGAAGACCGAGGCCATGATGAGCGCCGCGCTCGTGATCGTGCGGGCGCTGGCCTGGAGGCCCTCGGCGACCGAGCCGCGGGGGTCGCCGGTGGCGACCCAGCGCTCGCGGATCCGGCTGAGCAGGAAGACCTCGTAGTCCATCGACAAACCGAAGACGATCGCCAGCACCAGCGGCGGCGTCAGCGCGTCGATGTAGCCCGTCGAGTGAAAGCCGAAGAGGCCGTCGACCCAGCCCAGCTGGAAGACACCGACGAGCACCCCGTAGGCGGCGCCGACTGACAGCAGGTTCATCACGACCGCCTTGAGCGGCAGCACGACCGAGCGCAACAACAACAGAAGCACGATGTAGGACAACGCCAGGACGAAGAGCGCGATCAGGCCCAGCGAGCCCGAGATGCGGTCGACGAAGTCGACGGTGAAGCCGGGTGCGCCGCCGACGTCCGTGCCTGCGGGCAGCGTGTCGCGCAGCCGGCGCGTCAGCGATGTCACCTCGGCGGACTCGCCGTCGTGGTGCGCGATGGCCCGGATGAGCACCCTGCTGCCGTCGCGGGAGAGGACCGGCGCCGACGCGCCCGCGACCTCACGGTCGGCTTTCAACACGGCCTGCACGCGCGGCACGGCATCGCGCGCGGCGACGATGTCGAGCGGGCTGGAGGCGCCCGGCCCGGCGATGCGCGCCGCGGCCTCGGCGCCGACGCGCGTCTCGTGGCCCCTGGGGAACTGCGCGAGCGCGCCGTTGCGCATCTCCATCTGCAGCGCGGGGACGGCCAGCGCCAGCAGGATCGCCGCCGTGCCGCCCGCCGCGAGGATCGGGCGCCGCATCACCGCGCTCGTCCAGCGCTTCCAGAACGAGGCGCGCGGCACATCGCGATCACCGCGGCGCAGGCCGCTGAAGAGCCCGACGATGCGCGAGGTGACGCCAGCGGTCCAGCCCGGCTCGTAGGCACGCCGCCCCGCCAGCGAGATGAGCGCCGGCAGCAGCGTCGTCGCCGCGATCACCGAGACCGCCACGACGAGGATCGCGCCGAGCGCCATCGAGCGCACCGACATCGTGTCGACGATGAACAGCCCCGCGAGCGAGACGATGACGGTCAGGCCCGAGAACGCCACCGCGACGCCGGAGGTGGCCAGCGCGGTCGCCCGCGCCGTGTCGGGATCCTGTCCGGCGGCGATCTCCTCCCGGTAGCGCGCGAGCACGAAGAGCGAGTAGTCGACCGCCACGCCGATGCCGATCATCGACGCCATGTTGGTGACGAACACGCTCATGCCGGTCACAAGCGA
This sequence comes from Baekduia sp., assembly GCF_035996765.1. Taxonomy (NCBI): domain Bacteria; kingdom Bacillati; phylum Actinomycetota; class Thermoleophilia; order Solirubrobacterales; family Baekduiaceae; genus Baekduia; species Baekduia sp. Next base: position 108,207 of record NZ_DASYJG010000061.1, on the reverse strand, counting down.
GAGCCCGTAGATCAGCGCACCGGTCACGGTCACGGCGACCACCCCGAGGGTGACGGGCAGCAGCGCCGCGGCCGCCGAGCCGAAGATCGCCAGCAGGATGAGCAAGACGATGGGGAACCCGATCCCCTCTGCCGAGGCGAGGTCCTCCTTACTGAGATCCTGCATGCCCGCCCACAGCGCGCCCTGGCCGACGAGGTGCATCACCACCGGCGCGTTGGCGTCGGCGTCCTTGATCCCGAGGCGCTTGCGCAGGTCGACGGCGACGTCGATCGCGTCGCTGTCAGAGACCGGCGTGTGCAGCGAGACGATCAGCGGGCGGACGCCGTCGCGGTCGACGGTCGCCAGCGCCTTCGCCCGCGACGCGGCGGGCAGGTCGACGTTCTTGGTCGGGCCCGCTGCTGCGCCGACCTTGGCGATCGCGTCACGGACCTGTGCGGGCGTCGCGCCCTTGCGCGGAACGAGCACCGCGGCCAGCGTGGTGCCCTGCGCGGTGTCGAAGTCCCGCTCGACGGCGTGTTGGACGGCCACCGACTGCGAGCCGGGGACATCGAAGCCGCCGCCACTGAGGTGATCGGCCTGGCGCGCGGCGAACGGGACGGCGGCGAGCACGACGAGCGTCCAAGCAACGAGGACCAATCGACGGCGACGGCTGACCAGTCCGTCGAGGCGAAGCATGAGGGTCTGCACGATGGCCTCCTGAGCTACACGGCAGTCGGGTGAGCGACTCTGCTCATCAGGGACCTGTGGATGTGTGCGATGACGCACGCAACGCCCATGCCATCGGTAGTGTGACGCAACGCACACCGACGACTATGTATGACTGCATAGATACTCGGGTCGCAGTCCAAGGGAGGGTTGTCGTGTCGAGTCCGCGGTCCACGTCTGTCTCATCAGAGGTGCCTAGTGCGTCGCTGCTCCAGCGCATCGCCGGCCTGACCTGGCGGCGGCCACGTCTCGTCCTGCTCGTCGTGGCGGCCTTCGCGATCGTCGCCGGCGTCGTCGGGCACGACGTCGAGCACCACCTCCAGGCTGCGGGCTTCACCGATCCTGCCTCTGAGAGCGAGCGTGCCACCGAGGTGGTGCGCCAGGCGCTGGGCAGTGACCCCAACCCGGGCATCGTCGTGCTCGTGCGGGCGAAGGACGGCGGCCGGCTGGACACCAAGAGCCCGGCGGTTCGCGCTGAGGTCGCGCGCCTGGCGCGGGAGCTCGCGCAGACCCGCTACGTGGGACGGGTGGTCAACCCGCTGGCGCAGCCTCGTGCGGGTCAGGGCCTCGTCGCGGCCGACGGCCGCTCGATGATCCTGTCGGCCGGCCTCTCCGTCGTCGACATCGAGGACAAGGGCGGCGTCGCCGCACAGGACGCGCGCCGGCGCGTGCACTCCACGCTGCTCGACGTGTCGATGACCGGCTACGCGCCGGGGTTCAAGGACGTCAACGACCAGACGCGCAAGGACCTCAACCGCGCCGAGCTGATCGCGTTCCCCGCGTTGACATTGTTGTTGCTGCTCGTCTTCCGCGGCCTCGTCGCCGCGGCAGTGCCGCTGCTGCTCGGCGTGCTGTCGATCATCGGCACCCTGTTCGTCCTGCGGTTGATGTCGATCTTCGTCGGGACGTCGCTCTTCGCGCTGAACATCGCGACGGCGCTCAGCCTCGGGCTGGCGGTGGATTACGGACTCCTCATGGTCTCGCGCTACCGCGAGGAGATCGACGGCGGGAGATCGCCCGAAGAGGCTCATCGCATCACGGTGCTCACCGCCGGGCGTACGGCGCTCTTCTCGGGCGTGACGGTCGCGGGCGGGATGGCGACGCTGATCTTGATGCCGCAGCGCTTCCTCTACTCCGTCGGCGCCGCGGGTGCCGCGGTCGGCATCCTCTCGGCGGTCAGCGCGCTCTTCGTCGTGCCGGCGCTCCTCTCGCTGCTCGGGCCGCGTATCAACGCACTGTCGGTCCGGCGGCCGGCGAAGTCCGTCTCGGATGAGTCCGACGGCTGGATGCGGCTCGCGCGCGCGGTCATGCGCCGGCCGATCCTCGTCGCGCTGGCGACGATGGGCCTGCTGCTCGCCCTGGCCGCGCCGCTGTCACAGACGGTGCTGACCGGGCCGAGCGGGCAGGCGGTCTCGTCCGGGCTCCCGTCGTATGACGCGACCAAGTACGTACCGGCCCACTACACACGCGGCGTCACCGAGGCGGTCACGGTTGCCGTCCACGGCGCCGTCACGCCCGCTGCGCTCGCAAACCTCCGGCGCCAGGCGCTGGCGGTGCCCGGCGTCGTGCGCGGCACGGCGTTCGCACGCCCCGGCGCGACCGTGTCCTACATGAACCTCGCGTTGAGCGCTCCGGCCCTCGACCGCTCGGCGCAGGACGCCGTCAAGGCCATCCGCGCGCTGAGACCGCCGTCCGGCGCCGAGATCCTGGTCTCCGGCACCACGGCGCGCTTCATCGACCAGAAGCAGAGCCTGCTCCACAACGCGCCGGTGGTCGTCGTGGCGATCAGCCTCATCATCTTCGTGTTGATGTTCTTGCTCACCGGCTCGGTGGTGATCCCGCTCAAGACGCTGCTCATGAACGCGCTGACGCTCGCCGCCACCCTCGGCGCGCTCGTCCTGGCCTTCCAACACGGCTGGCTCACCGGGCCGTTGCAGTACGAGGGCCCAGCCGCGATCGAGGTCTCGAGCCTCGTCTTCCTCTTCGCCGTGACCTTCGCGTTGGCCACCGACTACGCGGTGCTCGTCATCGCCCGGATCAAGGAGCAGCACGACCGCGGGCTCTCCAACGAGGAGGCGGTCGCCACCGGCATCGCCCGTACGGGGCGGATCATCAGCGCCGCCGCGGTCATGATCGCCGTCGTCTTCCTCGCGTTCGCCGTCAGCCCGATCTTCTTCATGAAGGAGATCGCCGTCGGCATGACGGTCGCGGTGCTGATCGACGCCACGATCGTCCGCGCGTTGTTGGTGCCCTCGCTCATGCGCCTGCTCGGCGAGCGCAACTGGTGGGCGCCGAAGCCGCTTCGGGTCCTGCACCGGCGCTACGGCATCAGCGAAGGGGCGGCGCCGGCGCCGGCGGAAAGCAACGCCTGATCTCGTCGGCGAGAGCCGCGGGCTGGTCTTCGGGCGTGAAGGAGTAGGCGTCGGTGATTGGGATGACCTGCGCGTCGGCGAGCGCCGCGGCGTAGCGCTGCGCGTGGGCGATGGGGAAGATCTGGTCCTCAGGACCCCAGGCGAAGAGGACGGGCCGGTCGAAGCGCGCGATGAGCTCTGCGCCCGCCGCGTGCACCGGCGTCGACTCGGCTGAGGACATCACCTTCGCGGTGTCGCGCAGCACGTCGAGGTTGGCGAGGCAGGGCAAGGCGTAGGAGTCGGAGACGAGGTCGTCGATCGGGTGCTTGATGAGCAGTCCGAAGGCGACGGGCGCGGCACGCACGGTGCGGTCGCGCAGGGCTTCGAAGAGCTGGCCGAGCGCGGCGCTGTCGCGGGCGACGGCCGGCAGACCGTCGAAGGGCGGTGGCGGGAAGGCGTCGTAGGGCGTCTCGCACGAGTTGAGCACGAGCCGCGCCACGCGCTCCGGATGCCCGGCGGTCGCGATCTGCGAGTAGGCCCCGCCGGAGTCGTTGCCGACGAGCGTGACGTCGTGGAGGTCCAAGGCGTCGAGCACACCGGCGATGAGCGCGCCGCAGCCGGTCGGGGTGAGGTCGGCGTCCGGGGCCAGCGGGGTGCGGTGGGCACCAAGCGGGAGGTCGAGCACCACGCAGCGGAAATCCTCCGCGAGCGCGTCGACGACGGAGCGCCAGAGGTTCGCGTTGGCCAGCCAGCCGTGGGCGAAGACGAGCGTCGGGCCGGCACCGCGCTCGAAGTACTCGAGACGGCCATGGCTCGCGAGCTCGACGGTGTGAAGGGCACCGAGCAGGTCCGAGCGCCAGAGATGCGGGGTGGTGGAGGTCATGAGACCGGAGACGCTACCCGACTTTCTGATGGTCCGGTCATAAATTTATAGGCGAGCAGTCATCTTTAGCTGACCAGGCCGTCATGTACCCTGCGTCGTCGATGGTGCGACAACCGCCCGACAGCGAGCCGGTCACCCCCAAGGGTCGCCGCACCCGCGAAGCGCTGCTGGACGCCGGCGAGCAGCTCGCCGACACCGCCGGCCTCGCCGGCCTGTCCGTCGCGGCCGTGGTCGAGCGCGCCGGCGTCGCAAAAGGGACCTTCTACGTCTACTTCCCCGACCGCGAGATCTTCATCGACGCCCTGCACCAACGCTTCTACGCGCGGGTGACGCAGGCGGTCGCACAAGCGGTCGATGGCCTACAACCCGGCCGCGAGCTGCTTCTCACCGCCATCGACGCCTACCTCGACGTCTGCCTCGCCAACCGCGCGGTCAAGGCCTTGGTCTTCGAGACCCGCGCCCAAGGCAACCTCACGACGACGATGGAGCAGCGCCAGGAGCAGTTCGCGGTCCTGGCTCAGCCGAGCGTCAAGGCGATGGGCCTGACCCCGCCCAAGGTCGCCGCCCGCCTCATCGTCGCGATGACGATGGAGGCCGCGCTGATCGAGCTCGAGGCCGGTGCCCGCGTGCCTGGCGCGCGCAAGACGATCCGGACGCTGGCGCAGGGCTGACGACCGTCAGCCGCGCGCGGGCGCGGGCTCCGGGACCCCCGCCTCCAACGCCGGCCAGCCCACGTCGCGCGCCGCCAGCTCCTCATCGGCGGCGGCACCGCCGCGCAGCCCGAACAACCGCTTGGCATACAACAAGTAGGCCACGACCGCCACGTTGACGATCAAGGCAAGGATCTTGAACGGCGTCGCATGCTGCGTGAGCTCGTAGACCTCGACGGGCAGCAGCGACGAGGTGACGATCAAGGTGAGGTACTCGGCCCAGCGCTTGCCGTACCACAGCCCCACGGCCTCGATGCCCTCGATCAGCGCGTAGGTCAGCGCGATCGCCGCGAAGAGGTGCAGCTTCGCCGAGCGCAGCGAGAAGAGCTCGTCGATGCGATGCGTCAGCCCGTGGCCGGAGCGCGCCGCGCCGTTGCCGGCCGACTCGCCTGTCACGTCGGCGATCACCCGCAGGACGACATCGCGCAGGTCGGCGCGGTTGGCGCTGAAGAGCAGGATCGCGATCCCCAAAAGCCCCAGCCCGACGAAGTGCAGCGCGCGGTTGATCGCGATCAACCGCAGGATGATCTTGTCGCGCAGCGGCTTGCCCCGCAGCGGCAGGACGATCTCCTCGCGCTCGGGCGGGACCTCGCGCGCGACAGACGCAGGATCAGGCGCCGGCAGCACCAGCCACGAGTCGCAGCGCAGGCAGCGATGCCAGCGCACGCCGTCGATCTCCCGCGCGACGATCGCGTCCGACGGTCGCAGCTCCCGCGCATCCAACCCGACCAGCTCGTGGCCCGCGACCCCGCAGACCAGCAGCTCCCAGTGGAACCGCGGCACGAACCGGCGGGGCGCTTCGCGCACCCCTGGAGCCAGGCGATGGGTCACTTGGCACGGACCCTAACCTGGACGGTCCGGCACGCGCGTCATGATGTCGGCATGGCCGTCAGCAGCACGCCGGCACCCACGACCATCGAGTCGCATCTGCAGGACCTCGTGGTGATCTCGGGGTTCTCCGGCGCGGGCAAGTCCACCGCCATGGCTGTCTTCGAGGACGCTGGCTACTTCTGCGTGGACAACCTGCCCCCGGAGATGATCCGCTCGCTCGTCGAGCTCTTCACCCACGAGGGCTCCAAGGTCGAGCGCGCGGCCGTCGTCTCCGATGTCCGTGGCGGCGAGTTCTTCGAGCCGCTGCAGGGCGTCCTCGACGAGCTCCACACGCGGGAGCTCCCCGCGCGCGTGCTCTTCCTCGACGCCGACGACCTCACGCTGATGGACCGTTACAAGGAGACGCGCCGCCGCCACCCGCTGGCGCCGGAGTCCTCGATCGCCTCCGGCATCGCCGCCGAGCGCGCGATGCTCGGGCCGATCCGGGACCGCTCGGACTTCGTCATCGACTCCTCGGGGCTGAAGGCCTCGCACCTGCGCCGCCGGATCGCCGACGAGCTGCTGCCGCGCCATCGCCGCGGGCGCCTCGCGCTGACGATCCAGAGCTTCGGCTTCAAGCACGGTCCGCCGCGTGACGCCGATCTCGTCTTCGACGTGCGCTTCCTGCCCAACCCGCACTACGTGCCGGAGCTGCGGCCCAAGACCGGGCTGGAGGCCGAGGTCGTCGCGTACGTCGCGCGCGAGGGCAAGCTCGCCGAGTTCTACACCTTGCTCGAGCCGCTGCTGGACTTCCTCGTGCCCCAGTACGAGGAGGAGGGCAAGGCCCACCTCAGCGTCGCCATCGGCTGCACCGGCGGCCGCCACCGCTCCGTCGCGATCACCGAGCATCTCGGCAAGCGCTTCGGCGCACGCGACGACGTGGTGGTCGAGATCGAGCACCGCGACATCGGTCGCAAGCCCTAAGGACCTCATGCTTGACCACGTTGGCTTCGAGGTCTCAGACCTCGCCCGCTCCGCGCGCTTCTACGACGCGCTCTTCTCCCGCCTCGGCATCCGCCGCATCCACGAGTTCGAGGCGGCGATCGCCTACGGCAGCCACGAGCCGCGGTTCTGGATCGTCTCGCGCGGCCGGCCGCCGGCGCCGGGCTACGGCCATTGCGCGATCCAGGCCACCGGCCGGGTGGCCGTGGACGCCGCCTACGCCGCGGCGCTGGAGGCCGGTGGACGCGATGACGGCGCTCCCGGACCCCGTCCACAGTACGGCCCGCGCTACTACGCGGCGTACCTTTTGGACCCCGATGGCCTGCGTGTCGAGGTCGTCGCCGGAGGGCACTGAACAGAACCGGCTCGATAGGGTCCGACGTCCGAGATCGCCTCCCCCCAGGAAGGACTGACACCCTCACATGCCCGTACGCGTCGGCATCAACGGCTTCGGCCGCATCGGCCGCAACCTCTTTCGCGCCGCCCAATCCCAGGGCGCCGACATCGAGTGGGTCGCCGTCAACGACCTCACCGACTCAAAGACGCTCGCACACCTCTTGAAGTACGACTCGATCCTGGGCCCGTACCCCGGAACGGTCGAGGTGGCAGACGACGGCATCCTGGTTGACGGCAAGCTGCTGAAGGTCCTGGCCGAGCGCGATCCGGGCAACCTGCCGTGGGGCGACCTGGGCGTCGACGTGGTCGTTGAGTCCACCGGCTTCTTCACCAAGCGGGAGGCTGCTGCCAAGCACCTCGACGCGGGCGCCAAGAAGGTCATCATCTCGGCGCCGGCCAGCGGTGAGGACATCACGGTGGTGCTGGGCGTCAACTTCGACAAGTACGACAAGGACAGCCACCACGTGGTGTCCAACGCTTCGTGCACGACCAACTGCCTGGCGCCATTTGCCAAGGTCGTCAACGACGCGATCGGCATCAAGCACGGCCTGATGACGACGATCCACGCCTATACGGCCGACCAGAATTTGCAGGACGCGCCGCACTCCGACCTGCGCCGCGCCCGCGCCGCCGCCGTCAACCTCGTGCCGACCTCGACCGGCGCCGCCAAGGCCGTCGGCCTCGTGCTGCCCGAGCTCAACGGCAAGCTCCACGGCTTCGCCGTGCGCGCGCCGATCCCGACGGGCTCGATGGTCGATCTGACCTTCGTGGCCGAGCGCGAGACGTCGGTCGACGAGATCAACGAGCTCTTCGCGAGCAAGGCCGACACGGGCGACCTCACGGGGATCCTGCAGTACACGACCGACCCGATCGTCTCCTCCGACATCGTCACCAACCCGTTCTCGTCGATCGTCGACGGCGGGCTGACCGCGGTGATGGAGGGCTCGCTGGTCAAGGTCGTGTCCTGGTATGACAACGAGTGGGGCTACTCGAACCGGCTCGCCGACCTCGCGCAGAAGGTCCTTTGAGAACCCTCGACGACCTCGGCGAGCTCGAGGACAAGCGCGTCTTCGTGCGCGTGGACTTCAATGTCCCGCTGAAAGACGGCGTTATTGGGGACGACGCGCGCATCCGCGCTGCGCTGCCGACCCTGCAGGAGTTGCGCCGCCGTGGCGCGCGGCTCCTGCTGGCCGCCCACCTCGGGCGGCCGAAGGGGCGTGACCTGGACTTCAGCCTCGCGCCCGTCGCAGCGCGGCTGACCGAGCTGCTCGGCGCCGACGTCACGCTCGCCGGGGATCTCGACACCGTGCCTGACGGGGACGTCGTGATGCTCGAGAACGTCCGCTTCGAACCGGGCGAGACCAAGGACGATCCCGAGCTGGCGGCGCGCTACGCGGCGCTCGCCGACGCCTACGTCAACGACGCCTTCGGTGCCGCGCACCGCGCGCACGCCTCGACGCACGCGATCGCCGAGCTGCTGCCGAGCGCCGCCGGTCTCTTGCTCCAGCGCGAGGTCGAGACGCTGCAGGGGATCCTCGCCGACCCGCCGCGCCCGCTCGTGGCGATCGTCGGCGGCGCCAAGGTCACCGACAAGCTCGGCGTCTTGGAGGCGTTCCTCGAGGTGGCCGACACGGTGTTGATCGGCGGCGCGATGTGCTTCCCGTTCTTCAAGGCCCAGGGCCATTCCGTGGGCGCCTCGCTCTGTGAGGAAGAGGGCATCGCCCCGGCCCAGCGCGTCTTGGCCGACGGTAGCGACAAGGTGCGGCTGCCGGTCGACCTCGTCTGTGGCGAGGCGTTTGACGCCGAGACGCCGGTCACCGATGTTGATGGCATTGACGTCCCCGACGGCCTGATGGGCCTCGACGTGGGCCCGCGCACGGCGGCCGCCTACGGCGAGATCATCGCCTCGGCGGGCACGGTCTTCTGGAACGGCCCGATGGGCGCGTTCGAGCTGGCGCCGTTTGCGGCCGGCACGCGCGCGGTGGCCGAGGCCGTCGCGGCGGCGTCTGGCACGACGGTGGTCGGCGGCGGCGACAGCGCCGCGGCACTGCGGCAGTTCGGGCTCGAGGATCAGGTGACGCACCTCTCCACCGGGGGCGGCGCATCGCTCGAGCTGATCGAGGGCAAGACGCTTCCGGGCGTGGAGGTGTTGGCATGAGGTCGAACGTTGCAGTCGTGAATGGTAGACCGGCCTGGAGGCACGTTCGATGAGCAGGACGCCGCTGATCGCGGGCAACTGGAAGATGCACGGGACGATCGAGGAGGCCGAGGAGCGCGTCGCGGCCGTCCTGCCGCGGATCGCGACCCTCGAGTCGGTCGAGCACGGCGTCTGCGTGCCGTTCACCGCGCTGCAGGCCGTCGTCGATTCCACGCGCGGCTCGGCGCTGAAGGTCTTCGCGCAGAACATGCACTACGCGCCCGACGGTGCCTTCACGGGCGAGATCTCCGCGCCGATGCTCACCGAGCTCGACGTCCACGGCGTCCTGCTCGGCCACTCCGAGCGGCGCACGCTCTTCGGGGAGACCGACAAGGCGCTGCAGCTGAAGGTGCCCGCGGCGCTGGACGCGGGCCTCGAGGTCATCCTCTGCGTCGGCGAGACCGAGGACGAGCGCGAGAACGGCGACACCGAGCGCCGGCTGCGCCACCAGGTCCAGGAGGATCTGGAGAAGGTGCCGACCGAGCGCCTCGGCGAGATCACCATCGCCTATGAGCCGATCTGGGCGATCGGCACCGGCAAGGTCGCCACGGCCGAACAGGCTCAGGACGCGCTGGCCTTCGTCCGCGCGCTGGTCGCCGATCGCTCCAAGGAGCAGGCCGAGCGCACGCGGATCCTGTACGGCGGCTCGATGAAGCCCGACAACGCGGCGGAGCTGCTGGCGCTGCCCGATTGCGATGGTGGCTTGATCGGTGGTGCGTCCCTGGACGTGGAGCAGATCGTCGCCATCATCGAGGCGGCTGCTCGGTCGTGAGTCAGCTTCCGGTCCCGCGCGCAGTCCTCGTCGTCCTCGACGGCTGGGGTCTCGCGCCGCCGGGGCCGGGCAACGCAGTCTCGCTCGCCAACACGCCCGTCTTCGACGACCTCTGGGCGCGCTACCCGCACACGCAGCTCACCGCCGGCGGGCTCGCGGTCGGGCTGCCCGAGGGGCAGATGGGCAACAGCGAGGTCGGGCACCTCAACCTCGGCGCCGGTGCGGTCGTCAAGCAGGACCTCACGCGCATCGACGAGGCCGTCGCCGATGGCACCCTCGGTGACAACCCCGCGCTGGCCGCGGCGATGGACGGCTTCGAGCGCGTCCATCTCATCGGGCTCGTCTCCGACGGCGGCGTGCACTCCGGGTGGAAGCACCTGGAGGCGCTGATCGCGCTGGCGGGGGAGAAGGGCGTCCAGGACGTGGTCATCCATGCGTTCACCGACGGCCGCGACACGTCGCCGCGCGGGGGCGAGCGCTACTTGGCCCGGGTCCAGGAGTGGGCCGACAAAGCCGGCAATGCCCGCATCGGCTCGGTCATCGGCCGCTACTACGCGATGGACCGCGACAGCCGCGAGGAGCGCACGCAGGCCGCGTTGGACCTCCTGCTCGACGGCGTGTCGGCCCACCACACCCACAGCGCCGTCCAAGCCGTGACCGACAGCTACGCGCGCGACGAGCGCGGTGACGAGTTCGTGGCCGCGACGACCGTCGGCGACGAGGCGCGCATCCGCCCCCAGGACTCGGTCATCGCCTTCAACTTCCGTCCCGACCGCATGCGCCAGCTCACCGAGGGGCTCGGCCCCAAGGTCGCCCGCTACACGACGCTGACCGAGTACGAAGAGGGCTGGCCGTGGCCGGTCGCCTTCGCGCCGGCGCGCCCGGCGACGACGATGACGCGCGTGATCGCGGCGACCGGCGGCAAGCAGCTGCACGTCGCCGAGACCGAGAAGTACCCCCACGTGACGTACTTCTTCGGTGGTGGGGAAGAGGAGCCCGAAAGCGGCGAGCGCCGCGAGCTCGTGCCCTCGCCGCGCGACGTCCCGACCTACGACAAGAAGCCCGAGATGAGCGCGCGTGCCGCGGCCGACGCCTTCATCGCCGCCTGGCGCGAGGACGAGCCCACGTTCGGGATCATCAACTTCGCCAACGCCGACATGGTCGGCCACACCGGCGTCATCCCGGCGGCGGTCGCCGCGATCGAGACCGTCGACGCCTGCCTCGGCGACGTCGCCGCCGCCGTGCAGGCGACCGGCGGCGCGCTGTTCATCACCGCCGACCACGGCAACGCCGACGAGATGCTCGAGGACGACGGCTCGCCGGACACCGCGCACTCGCTGAATCCCGTGCCGGTGATCATCACCGTCGACGGCGTTGGCCCGCTGCGGGAGGGTGGCATCCTTGCCGATGTCTCACCAACCCTCCTCAACCTTCTAGGTATCGCGCAGCCGGCAGCGATGACAGGGCGCTCGCTCCTGTCCACCAACTGACGCTCAGTATTTCTGGGTCGTACTAGACTCGGCCCAATGGGCAAGGGGGCTCATGGGAGAGGGGTAGTCGGTCCAACGCTCGCGGCGTTTGCCGCTGTCGGCGTGCTCGTGTGCATCGTCTTCGCGTTCTTGCTTGACGGCATGTCTTCGATGCGGTCCAACGCCGACCTCGCGCGCCGGGCCGAGCGCGTCGTGCTGCTCACCTCGCGCTTGAACCGGCTCACCGTCGATCTCGAGACAGGCGTCCGCGGCAGATTGCTGACCGGTGACGATCGTTATCTCGCGCCCTACCGCGACGCTCAGCGGCAGATCCCCGGCGTGGAGTCCCAGCTGTCAGCGCTCGTCGAGGACCCGTCGCAGCGCGTTCGGTTCGCGCAGCTGCGCGAGCGCGTCGAGGGCTATCGCACCGGCTGGGCCCCGATGGCCGCCGGGCTGCCGCTGGACACGGCCCGTAGCGAGCTGGTCGACCATCTGGGCAACGGCAAGGAGCAGCTCGACGCGCTGCGGGTGCGCTTCGATGCCTTCCGGAGCCAGGAGCTGGCGCTGTCAGACCGCCAGGCCGCGAAGTCCGAGAGCTCGGCCGATCGCGCCACAGCCATCGGCATCGCCGGGCTCGTGCTGACGCTCGCCGGCCTCGCCGCGCTGGCGATCTTCACCGTCCGCTGGATCCGCCGTGAGGCCGAGGCGGGCGTGGCCCGCGCCCGCGCCGAGGAGGCGTCGCGAACCAAGTCCACGTTCTTGGCCAACATGAGCCACGAGATCCGGACGCCGCTCAACGGCGTCATCGGGATGTCGGAGCTGCTGCTCGACACGCCCCTCGATGACGAGCAGCGCGAGTACGCGACGACCGCCCGCGCCTCCGGCGAGCAGCTGCTGCGGGTCATCAACGACATCTTGGACATCTCGAAGATCGAGGCCGGCCACCTCGAGCTCGAGGAGCGTGACTTCGACCTGCGCGAGGTGGTGGAGACGACCTCCGACGTCGTCGCCGCGACCGCCCACGGCAAGGGGCTGGAGCTGTCGGTCTACCTCGCCGACGACGTCCCGCGCGCGGTGCGCGGCGACCGCGGCCGGGTCGCCCAGGTCCTGACCAACCTGTTGTCCAACGCCGTGAAGTTCACGCCCGAGGGCGAGGTGTCGGTGGACGTCCGCCGCCGCTCGCTCGACGGCGACGTCGCCACGGTCGAGTTCGTCGTCGCCGACAGCGGCATCGGCATCGCCGAGAAGGACCTCGCGCGGCTCTTCGAGTCCTTCCAGCAGGCTGACGCCTCGACCACGCGGCGCTTCGGCGGCACGGGGCTCGGCCTGGCGATCAGCCGTCAGCTCACGCAGATCATGGGCGGCGACCTCGAGGTCGCCAGCACCGTCGGCAAGGGCAGCACGTTCACGTTCGCCATCCCGTTTCCCCCGGCGACCGCCGAGCCGACCAAGGTGCCGGCCCAGATCGAGCTGCGCGGGCTCAAGGTGCTGGCCGTCGACGACACCGCCACCAACCGGCGCGTGCTGGAGGCCTACCTCGGCTCCTGGGGCATGCGCGTGACGAGCTGCCCCGACGGCCCGGACGCGCTGGAGGCGCTGCACCGCGCCGCCGAGAAGGGTGAGCCCTTCGACGTCGCGGTGTTGGACTACAACATGCCGCGCATGGATGGGGTCGAGCTGGCGCGCCGGATCACCGAGTCCCCGCAACTGCGCTCGCTGCGGCTGGTGATGCTGACCTCTTCGGGGACCGGTCACACGGCCGCGCGCGATGCTGGGGTCAGCGAGTTCCTGACCAAGCCCGTGCGCCAGTCACGGCTGTATGACGCCATCGCCTCGGCGATGTACCACGCGCCGCCCGCGCAGCAGCAGCGGGCACCGCTCGACGGACGGGAGGCCGGGATGAGCGACGAGAACCACAACGGCGACGGCGCGCTGATCCTCATCGCCGAGGATCACGACGTCAACCGGATCCTGATGGAGCGACTGCTGGTCAAGCGCGGCCATCGCACGGTCGCTGCCGCGACAGGGCTGGAGGCCGTGCAGCTCGCCGGGCGCGACGAGATCGACTTGGTGTTCATGGACTGCCAGATGCCCGAGCTCGATGGCTACGAGGCCACGGAGCGCATCCGTGCCGATGAGCTGGCGCGTGCCGTGCGGCGGCTGCCGATCGTCGCGATGACCGCGCACGCGATGGCCGGCGACCGCGACAAGTGCCTGGCCGCGGGGATGGACGACTACGTCGCCAAGCCGCTGCGCCCCGACGAGGTCGACGAGATGCTGGCGCGCTGGCTGCCGTCGGTCGCTCCGGGCGAGCAAGGCAATGGCAATGGGAACGGGAACGGGGATGGAGTCGAGGAGGCCAGCGTCGATCCGATCGACGACGAGCGCTTCAACGACCTCGCAGGCGACTTCGCGCCCGACGTCGTCCGCGAGATCGTCGATGCCTTCATCGACTCGACGCCGTCGATCATCGAGCGGGTCGTCCTCGCGGCGGAGGGGGCCGACCACACCGAGATCGCCCAAGGCGCCCACCGCCTCAAAGGCGGCTGCCTCGCGGTCGGCGCGGGTCAGCTCAACGACATCGCCGACGAGCTGGAGACGCTCGGCCGCGAGCGCGCCTCCGGCGAAGCCCTGCAGGAGGCGGCGGCGCGTCTGGAGCGGTCCTGGATCGCGACGCGGCGTGCGCTGCGCGCCCGGGTGGGGTAGAAGTAGGCCCATGCTTTTCGGACAGGAACACATCGACCGCTATGAGGCCACCGATGGGGAGGAGGGCTACGAGTGGCAGGGCACGCAGGCGCTCATCCTCACCACGAAGGGCCGGAAGTCCGGCGAGCCGCGCAAGGCGCCGCTGATCTACGCCGAGCACGACGGGGACTACCTGATCGTGGCCTCCAAGGGCGGGGCTCCGGAGCCGCCCGCCTGGTACGTCAACCTCAAGGCCGAGCCCGAGGTCCAGGTGCAGGTCAAGGGCGACAAGTTCACCGCGCGGGCGCGCGACGCCACGCCGGAGGAGAAGCCCGAGCTCTGGAAGATCATGACCGGCGAGTGGCCGGCCTACGACGAGTACCAGACCAAGACCGACCGGCCGATCCCGGTCGTGGTCCTGGAGCGCGCCTAGCCCGCTGTGCCGCCGCGCGGGTTGGTGATCGGCGTCAGCGCGGCCTCGAGCTGTGCCCGCTGACCCTCGTACTGCGGCGGCAGTTTGAGATGGGTGCCGAGCTCGGCGGCGGCCTCGTCGACGGCGAAGCCGATGTCGCGGCTGGCCAGCTCGAAGAGCACGCCGGATGGCTCGCGGAAGTAGACCGAGTGGAAGTACTGGCGGTCGATGATCGGCGTCGGCCGCGCGCCGGCGCCGATCGCGGTGCTGCGCAGCGACGTCAGCTCCGCGTCGTCGGCGGCCGACCACGCGATGTGGTGGACGGTCCCCGCGCCTTGGATTCCGTGGGGTGCCGGCGGCGCGTCGTAGTGGATGACGCCGTGACGCGTCTCGCCCTGGGCGATCCACGCGCCGCCGGGCGCACGCTGCGCGAACCCCAGCGCCGTCAGCAGCGGCGCGCTGCGCTCCGGCACGCGCGCGTACGCTCGCACGCCGTGGAAGCCGAGCAGCGCGTGCGCGGGCGGGATGTCGAGCGCCCGCGCGGTCAGGGGTGCGTCGCCGGCGTCTGACGCGACGATCTCGTGCGTCAGGCCCTCGGGGTCGGCGAAGCGCAGCAGGCCGCCCTCGTCCCACGTGACCGCCGTGCCGTCGTCGGTCAGGCGCTGGGCCCAGAAGCCCAGCGCGTCTGGGCCGGCCACGCGCCAGACGATCGCGTGGACCATGCCGTCGCCCGCCGTGCCGGGCGCCGCGTCGGGGAACTCGAAGAACGTGAGGATCGATCCAGGCGTCCCAGACTCGTCGCCGTAGTACAGGTGGTAGACGTCGGGCTGGTCGAAGTTGACGGTCTTCTTGACCAGGCGCAGCCCGAGCAGGCGGGCGTAGAAGTCGACGTTGCGCGGGGCGTCGGCCGTGATCGCCGTGATGTGGTGCAGCCCTTCGAGCGCCATGGCCTTTGACAGTACGCGTTGCATTGGTGGCGGGCGCTACCCGTCGGGAGGGACCGTGCGTCCTGCAGTATGCGTTGCCGGGTAGCGCGTGGCGGTTGTTCGTGCAACCATGCTGTTCTCGTGCCCACCACCACGACTGCTCAGGCCCCCGCGAACGGTGCTCTGGACGATCGCGAGCTGCGTGCCTGGCGCGGTCTGCTGCGCGTCCACGCCTCGCTGTCCAAGGCCCTCGACCACCAGCTCGACCGCGAGCACGGCCTCCCGCTGACGTCGTATGAGGTGCTCAAGTACCTCGCCGATGCGGAGGGCGAGAAGATGCGCATGTGCGACCTCGCGTCGTCGGTCATCCTCAGCCGCAGCGGCCTGACGCGCCTGGTCGACCGGCTCGAGCGCGACGGCCTGCTCGTGCGCGAGTCCTGCACGAGCGACGCCCGCGGCCAGTTCGCCAAGCTCACGCCGGCTGGCCATCAGAAGCTCGCCGCCGCTCGCGTGACCCATCTTGCCGGTGTGCGGTCGCTCTTCCTCGAGCACCTCACGCCGGAGGAGCTCGACGTGCTCGGCACGGTCTGGGATCGCGTGTTGCCCGGCGCGGCCGGCGCGGCCGGCACCGACGACTGCGGCTGCTGACCGTCGAGGAGGGCTTTAGAGTGGCGCCGTGCCCGGTCCGGCTCGCGCTGCTCACCTCTCCCCGTGGGGACGCCTGGTTGCGGCGTGTGCGCTCGTCGTGGCCGTCGCCGCGGCGGTGCTGCTGATCTGGAGCCTCGGCTCGTCGCAGCAGCGCGAGGTCTCCTACTCGGTGCGCGGGGCGATCGGCGGCGTCTCGCTGGATCTGGGGGATGCCGACGTCGAGGTCCGGGGCGGAGGCCGTGCTGTCGCGGTCTCGGTGGTGCATGTCGACCACTTCGGCTTCGGCCATGGCCCTACCGCTGACCGCGCGATCGCCGGCGGCATCTTCAGCGTGCGGTCGCGCTGTCCGTCGACGATCCTGCATGGCTGCTCGGTGCGTTACCGCGTCGTCGTCCCCGACAACATCCCGCTGTCGGTCCGGACCGGTGCGGGCTCGGTGCGCTTCGACGGCTACCGCGGCTCGGCGCGGGTCCGGACGATGCAGGGCGACATCGACATCTCCGGCTTCTGTGGCTTCGCGCTGCAGGCGCGTGCTGACGGCGGGGGCGACATCACGGCGAGAACGGCCTGCCAGCCGCCGCAGCTGACGCTGCGCACGACCACGGGTGCAGTCCACGCGCTGGTGCCGGCGGGGCGCTATCGCGTCGACGCGTCGACGTCGGGGGCCGGTGGCACGCCGCGAGTGCGCGGTGTGACGGCCGACGCGGGCGCGCCGTTCTCGATCCAAGCGCTGAGCAACTCCGGGCATGTCACCGTCGAGCGTGGACCGTGAGCGCCGAGTTGCTGAGCAACTCGGGGCACGTCACCGTGGAGCGTGGGCCGTGATCGCGGCGCTGCGGCTCCAGGAGCGGTTCACGCGCGCCGGCCAGGCGGCGGCCTACCTCGGCGCCTCGGTGCCGATCGCGCTGCTCGGCCTGCTCGCCGTCGCGCTGCTGGTCGTCGGCGCGGCGCTGAGCGTTGTCGGGATCGGGCTGCCGCTGCTGGTCGTCGCGGCCGGCGCCTGCCGGCGGCTCGTGCGGCTGGACCGCCGTGCGGCCAACCGCTTCCTCAGCGCGCAGATCCCGCCGTTGCCGTCGAGTCGCGCGACGACGGGCAGTCCCTGGCGGCGCTCGCTGGAGATCCTCGGCGACCGCGGCCTGTGGCGCATCGTGGGTCTCCTCGCGCTCAAGCCGCTGCTGACGGCGGCGCTGCTGATCGTCGGTGTCGCGCCCGTCTTGTTGTTGGTGTGGTCGGTCCGGTTGGGGGTCGAGGCGGTCGGCGGCCTCGGTGCGACCGACTACTTCGGGCCGTGGTCGTTCGGGCCGGGCGTGGGTGTGCTGCTGCTGGTCTTGGCGCTGCCGGTGGCGGTGTTGGCGCTCGCGATCCTGGACGCGCTGCGCACCGTGGAGTGCACGGTCGCCCGCGCGCTGCTGCTGCCGCGCGCGGTGGTGGGCGCGCCGGTGCGCGAGCTGCTGGCTGAGTCGCTCGGCGACCACTCCGTCGCGATCGCCTACTGGCTGCCTGACCGCGAGATCTTCGTCGACGAGATCGGCCGGCGCGTCGACCTCCCGCATCGCGCCTCGGGCCGGACGTGGACGACGGTCGAGCGCGATGGCCGGCCAGTTGCCGCGATCGTCCACGACGCCGCGCTGGACACCACCAGCGAGCTTGTGCAGGCGGCCGCCGCGGCGTCGTCGCTGGCGATCGACAACGAGCGCTTGAAGGCCGATCTGCGTGCGCGGCTGGAGGAGCTGCGGGTGTCGCGGCTGCGGATCGTCGAGGCGACCGACGCGGCGCGGCGGCGCATCGAGCGCGACCTGCACGACGGTGCGCAGCAGCAGCTGGTCGCGCTCGCGCTTGAGCTGCGCCTGCTGCACCGTCGCGTCGAGGACCAGCCGGAGATCACGCCGCTGGTCGACGGGCTGTCCGAGCGGTTGTCGAGCGCGCTGGCCGAGCTGCGCGAGCTGGCGCGCGGGATCCACCCGTCGATCCTCACCGATCAGGGACTTGCTCCGGCGATCGACGCGCTGGCCGACCGTGCGGCGGTCGATGTGCGCGCCGTCGTCGGCGTCGAGGTGCGGCTGAGCGAGCCGGTCGAGGCGGCGGCGTACTTCGTGGTGGCTGAGGCGCTGACCAACGTGGTGAAGTACGCGCAGGCCTCAGCGGTCGACGTGGATGTGCGGCGCGTCGCCGATGAGGTGCTCGTCGAGGTCGCCGACGACGGTGTCGGTGGGGTGGACGTCGCAGCGGGCAGCGGGCTGCGCGGCTTGCAGGACCGGCTCGCCGCGGTGGACGGGCAGTTGGATATCGACAGTCCGCGCGGGGGCGGCACGCGGCTGCGCGCGCGGATCCCGGTTGGCGCAGAGAACGGCGAGGAGGGCCCATGAGGCTGCGGACCATGATGATGGTGTTGCTCGTGGCGGCTGCGGCGTTGTTGGCGGCCGGTTGCGGGAGCACGACGTCGGTCAAGGAGGGGCCGGTCACGGTCGCCGGGGGCGGCACGTCGACGACGGGCGCCGATGTCCCGCGCGCTCCGGGCGGCGCGCGGGCGGTCCGGTTGTATGTCGTCACCCACGGCCAGGCGTCCAGTTCGTTCTGGGCGATCGTGCGCAACGGCGTCGAAGCTGCCGGCCGCCAGATGGACGCGGTGGTCACCTACCGCGCGCCCGACGTTTACAGCCTCGACCACATGGTCACGCTCATCGACCAGGCGATCGCGGCCAAGCCCGACGGTCTCGTCGTCTCGCTGCCCGAGCCGGGGCTGGCCCCGGCGATCCGCCGGGCGGTCAAGGCGGGTATCCCGACCGTCACCATCAACTCGGGGAGCGACGTGTACAAGTCGCTTGGCGTTCTCGCGCATGTTGGGCAGCCGGAGGAGCCGGCGGGCTTCAAGGCGGGGCAGCGGTTGGCGCGCGCGGGCGTGCGGCGCGCGTTGTGCGTGAAGTTGGCGATCCCGAATCAGGGGTTGGACGCGCGGTGCGCCGGGCTGGCACGGGCGATGCGCGCGGTCGGCGGCCGGTCGCGGGTGGTGCGGGTTGACGATCAGTCGCCGGGCGCCTCGGGAGTGATCGCGAAGGCGGTGCGGAGCACCAAGGCCGACGGCGTGTTGGCCATGAACTCGCTCAGCGGGCTGGCGGCGGTGAAGGCGCTGGGAGATCGGCGGGTGCCGATCGGGACGTTTGACCTGGGGCCGGATGTGCTGCGGGCGGTGCAGTCGGGGCGGCTGGCGTTCGCGGTCGATCAACAGGCCTATTTGCAGGGATATCTGCCGATCGTGTTGCTGGCGGAGCGGGCGCGGTATGGGCTGTTTCCCGCGCAGGGGGATGTGATTCCGACGGGTCCGAACTTCGTGACGAAGGGGAATGCGGCGAAGGCGATCGAGCTGTCGGCGCGGTCGATTCGGTAGGCGCCCGGCGCGCAGTGCGCGGCGTCTTGGTGGTGCGTGCGTGGTGTGGTCCGCCGGCGTTTGTGGCGCCCAGTTCGCGGCGCTGGTCGTGCTGTGCTGCGTGGTTCGTTGGCGGCGAGGAGAGCGAGCGGGGTTGGTGGCTCGGTGCGCTGGTCTGCCGTCCGCAGGCGCCGAGGTCGGAGGATCATGCCGCGCCGCCACTCGCCGGGGTCCGGGTCGCCTAATGCTCACTCTGCAGGCATAAATCGACCTGGATCGAGGGTTCGGCGGCGAATCATCGATCCAGGGCGTCTAACCCCTGACATGCGGGGGTTAGACGACACGGATCTCCCCGGCGAGCATCTCGCCCGCCCGGGACGCCGGCGGACGACAAGCCAGCGCCCGAGGCTCAAACCCCGCTCACTCCTTCGATGCCGACGGACCACGGTGCACGCCATCCACGACGCAAGCACTGAGCGCCACGGCGTCGGCGTCGGCGTCGGCGTCGCACGCCGTCACGCCGTCACGTCGGCACGAGCGCCCGCCGCCGCCCGCTCATCCCGCGCCAACACCCTCGGGCTATCCATCAAAATCCTCCGCCGCCGCAGCCCCGCGAACGCCGACTCCGCCCCGTCGAAGCGCACCAGCGTCGCGTAATCCGCACACCAGCTCGTCGTCAGCACGTGCGGCTCGAGCTCCTTGATCTGCCCGTCGAACTCGATCCGCGCGCCCCCAAAACCGCCCTCGATCTCGATCGTCACCGTGCTACCGGCGCCGACGACCAACGGCGGTGTGGACCCGCCATGCGCGGCAACCGGCGTCACGACGATCGCCTCCGTGCCCGCCGCGAGCAGCGGACCGCCCGCGGCCATCGTGTAGGCGCTGGAGCCTAAGGGCGTCGACAGCACGACGCCGTCGCCAGCAAAGCGCACGTAGAGCTCGCCGTCGACGTGGACGCCGACCACCACCTGGTTGGCGCCCTTGCGAACGACGACGAGGTCGTTGATCGCGACGTGCGGCTCGCTGCCGTCGGCCGAGACGCCGACGCCCGGCAGCACGCGCCGGTGCCACGCGCCGCTGACGAACCGCGTCAGCGCCTCCTCTGTCGCATCAGCCGACGTTGCCGTCAGGGCACCGAGGCTGCCGCAGGCGATGCCGAGGACCGGCAGACGGTGCGGCGCGGCGGCGTGCAGCGCGGCGAGCGTCGTGCCGTCGCCGCCGAGGGCGACGATGAGATCGCAGGCGGCAGCGTCGCCCGTCGGCGCCACCACGCGCTCCTGACCACGAATGTGGATCTGGACGACCTCCGCGCCATGGGCGGTGCTCCAAGCGCGCAGCGTCTCCAGCGCACGCTCGAGCGGACGGTCCGGATGGACCACGACGCCGAGGCGGTCGATGCGGGCGGCGGCAGCCATGGGCGTGCACGCTAGCGGCAAGCTCGCACGTGCCCGCCACGCGTCGAGGGACGACAGATGGTCGGTGACCGACCATCATTCGTCCCTCGACGGCCGCTAGGTTGGTGCGCCGATGGCCTCCCCGCTCGAGATCCTCGCCCACGATCCCGGCTCGCGCGCCCGCGCCGGCATCCTGCGCACCGCCCACGGTGAGATCCGCACACCCGCGTTCGTGCCGCTGGCCACCAAGGCCACCGTGAAGGGCCTCGTCCCCCAGGAGGTCCGCGATCTCGGCTACGACATGGTGTTGGGCAACACCTATCACTTGTTCATGGAGCCCGGCCATGAGCGCATCAAGCGCCTCGGCGGCCTCCACGAGTTCATGCGCTGGGAGCATCCGATCATCACCGACTCGGGCGGCTTCCAGGTCTTCTCGATGGGCCACGGCACCGTCGCCGACGAGATCAAGGGGCGCGCGTCGCACGGCGGCCAGCGCCACGGCAAGACACTTGGCATCACCGAGGACGGCGTCCGTTTCCGCAGTCACATCGACGGCTCCGAGAAGTTCCTGGCGCCGGAGACGAGCATGGAGATCCAGGCCGCGCTGGGCTCCGACATCGCGCTCGTCTTTGACGAATGCACGCCGTTCAACGTCACCAAGGACTACACGGCGCGCTCGACCGAGCGCACCCACCGCTGGCTGGAGCGCTGCCTCGACTGGCACGAGCGCCACGGCCCGCCCGGGCAACTGGTCTACGGGATCGTCCAGGGCGGGGTCTACGAGGATCTGCGCAAGGAATCGGCGCAGACGATCGCGGCCTCACGCGTCGGCGGCATCGCGATCGGCGGCTCGCTCGGCGCCGACAAGCCGCAGATGTACGAGGTGGTCGAGATGGCCACGTCGGTGTTGCCCGAGGCGCCGCCACGCCACCTGCTTGGCATCGGTGACATCGACGACCTCATCCGCGGCACCGAGCTCGGCATCGACACCTTCGACTGCGCGATGCCAACGCGGCTGGGCCGCCACGGGGTCGCGCTCGTCCCCGACCCCGAGAAGCGCTGGCGCGTCGACCTGACCGCCGCGCGCTTCAAGGACTCCGACGAGCCGATCCTCGACGGCTGCCCCTGCCCGACCTGCGAGGCCGGCAACACCCGCGGCTACTTGAGGTACTTGCTCAAAAACCGCGAGCTGACAGGCTTGCGGATGATGGTGATGCACAACCTCGCCTACGTCCAGCGCACCATGGTGCGCCTGCGGCAGGCGATCATCGACGGGCGGCTGACTGAAGAGGCCGCGGCCCTCCGAGGAGGCCTCGCACCATGAGCGAGGACATGGTCCTGTGGTCGATGACCTGCAACGCCTGCGACCACGAGTGGATGCAGAGCACCCCTGAGGGGTCTGACCCCACCAAGGAAGAGATCGAGTGCCCGGAGTGCGGCAGCACGCTGCTGGACGCCGCCTACGTCGGACGCAGCTAGCGCCTATTTCGTGTTGTCCTCGATCAGCTGCTTGAGGTCGGTGATGACCTGGTCGGCGTTGTCGTGGACGACCTCGCGCAGGCGGACCGAGCTGTCGCCGGTCGACGTCGCGACGTAGGCCGCGGCGCCCGCGGCGGCCAGGAGCGCGACGAGTAGCAGGAAGGTGAAGAAGCGGCGGATCACGCCGCGCTTGCGGCGGCGCTTGGGGGCACGATCGCGGCCGCGCGCCGGCGGCTCGGCATAGGCGGGCCGCCGCGGGGCCGCGGTCGTCTCACGATCAGCCGGTGCGGGTGCCGGGCGCCGCGGGGCGCGCGGCGCCCGGGGGACGATCATTGGGCCTGTTCCGGGTTCACCGGCCAGAACAGTCGTCGCCGACGTCGGATCCTCGCCGCGCACCACCCGCGTGGCATCGGCGTCCGGCCCAATCCCACGCGCACCATCGACCACGGCTGCGCGCATCTCCTCAGCGCTCGCATACCGCTCGCCCGGCGTCAGCGCCAGCGCGCGCTCCACCGCGACACCCAGCGACGGCGGGATCGACGGGTCGACGTGGTGCAGCGGCGGCGGGACCTCGCGCTGTTGCTTCAAAGCGAGCTCGGTCAGCGACGCCGCCTCATAGGGCAGCCGCCCGCTCAGCAATTGATAGGCGACGACGCCCAACCCGTACAAGTCGGCAGCCGGGCCGGCCTCCTCGCCGGCGGCCTGCTCCGGCGCCAAGTACGCAGCGGTGCCCAGGACCGACCCGACCTGCGTGATCGACGACTCGTCGCTTGACGTCTTGGCGATCCCGAAGTCCGCGAGCTTGATCGTCCCGTCGGCCTCTGAGAGCAGCAGGTTGCCGGGCTTGACGTCGCGGTGGACGAGCCCATGACGGTGGGCGTACTCCAGCCCGCGGCAGGACTGGGCGATCCAGTCGACGGCCTCGTCGATCGGCAGGTGCCCACGGTCGCGCAGCACCTGCGCGCCCGACGGCCCCACGATCCGCTCCATCACGATGTAGTGGCGCCCCGACGGCTCGTCGAGTCCGAAGTCATAGACCTGGACGATGTTGGGGTGCACGAGCCGGGCGGCGGCCATCGCCTCGCGCCGAAAGCGCGTGACGAACTGCGCGTCGTCGGCGAGGTGCTCGGCCAGCAGCTTGACCGCCACATAGCGCTCCAGCCGCGTGTCGAACGCGACCTGCACGGTCGACATGCCGCCCAGGCCGAGGCGCTCGCCAAGCTCGTAGCGGCCCGCGATCGTCTTCTCCGCGCCGGCGCTCATGGGGTCTGGTCACCGCCGTCCGGGGAGGTCCCGCCGGTGCCGGCCGAGGGCGACCCGCCGTCGCCTGCGCCGGGCGCCGTCTGGTCCGGCGTCGTCGGCGTCGCGGTGGTCGGCGTCGTCGGTGTGGTGGTCTGCGGCGGCGTGACCGTCGACGGTGTCGTCTGCGTCGTGACCGTCTGGGTCTGGGTCTCGGTTGCCGTCGTGTCGGTCTGGGTGTCGGGCGGCGTCGTGTCGCTGCGCTGCGTCTCGGTCTGCTGCTGGGCGGCGTCGGCCGCGGCCGCACAATCGCTGACGGCGTGCTCCTTCAGCGACGCCGCGCCGTCGTTGATCCGCGCGCGCAGCCGCCGGTCGACCGCGCCTCCGAGATCCGCCGCATCGTTGCGAAACGCCGTGACCCGTCCCGATAGGCCGTCGCACTGCCCGGCGTCGATCGACGCCTGCAGGTCGCTCAGCTGCTGGGTCAGCTCAGACGCGCGGCTGGACGGGATCAGGTTGGACCGATCGCCGCAGCCGACGGCCAGCGCCGCTGCGAAGCCGCAGAGCAGCGCGAGGAGGTGGGGGAGGCGAACCACGCCTATTGACCGTACTCCAGGCGTTCCGCGAGCGAGGCCGGTAGCCGCGCGTTGCGAATCGCGGCCTGGGCGCCGGAGATGTCGTACTCAGTGCGCCGCCACTGCGCGCGCCAGAGGTCGAGATCGAGCAGCAGCCAGGCTGCGCGCGAGTCTCCGTCGCGTGGCTGGCCGACGCTGCCGGGGTTGAGGATCCACTCTCCGGTGGAGAGGTCGACGGCATCGCCGCCGCGGCGCGGCTCGCCGGTCGCGGGCTCGCCTTCCGGCCGCACGAAGGAGAGCGCGACGTGCGAGTGACCGACGAGACCCAGCCGCGGCCCCATCGCGTCAAAGCAGAGCTCCGCCAGCAGGGAGCTGAGGACGTACTCCCACACCGGATCGCGCGGGCTGCCGTGGTAGACGCCGACCTCGCGCGCCTCACCGGCCGGCGAGAGCGCTCGCAGCCACGCGGCGTGGTCGGGGCGCAGGACCTCCTGCGTCCACCGCGCCGCGATCGCCGCGCCGCGCGAGAACTCCTCCAGCGACAGCTCGCCGGTCACCGCCATGTCGTGGTTGCCGCAGAGCACGATGTCGACCTGGTCGCGCACGCGCGCGCAGCAGTCGTTGGGGTCGGCCCCGTAGCCGACGATGTCGCCCAGGCACCAGATCTCGTGCACGTCCTCGCGCTCCACGTCGGCCAAGACCGCGTCGAGAGCGTGCAAGTTGCCATGGATGTCGGAGAGGACCGCGATGCGCATGTGAAAAGAGCGCCCGTCGGCGCTCAGACCCATGCGTCAGGCTATCGAGCCGACCAGCGGCGCCGGTTCATCCCGCAAGCGAGAAGGACTGGCACCGCTGACCGCCTCGGTGCTGCGCTTCCATGGTCAAACGAGCATCTCAGAGGCAATCAGCGAGGGCAACCGCTGGGACCTACGAAGCCGTGCCGATCCGGCACATCTAGTCGGAATGCGGCCCGCCCACCCCGCCCGGATCATCGGGACCGCCGTACTCCGGGAGGTTCTTGATGCCCTCGCGGGTCTGCCACTTGGAGTAGTTGTCCTGCATGGCGTCGATCAGCTCGCGCATGAACTTGGGCGAGAGGTTGACGCGCGTGACGACCACGCCGGGGACCTCGTCGTCCTCGACCTCGTGGTCGACGCGCGCGAACGTCACGGTGAACTCGTAGTCGGAGTGGCTGACGTTCGCGAAGTTCGCGTAGTGGCCGGCCATCTGCTTGGGGTCGAACTGGATGTTGATGTGGCGCTCGGGCTCTTGGTGCTCGTCATCCATGCGTGCCAGTATCGCAACCTCATGAAGATCGTCGTGCTGGCCGTCGGCCGCATCAAGCCTCCGTATGCCGACGACGTGCAGCACTATCGCAAGCTGTTGGGCGGTCAGGCGCGCGTCGAGGTCATGGAGGTGCGCGACGACGAGCAGGTCGCCAAGCGGATCCCGGAGCGCGCGTTCGTCTCACTGCTCGACAGCGGCGGCGAGGCGATGGACTCGGTCGCCTTCAGCCGCTGGATGGAGGTGCGCCGCCAAGAGGGCCGCGACGTGTGGTTCGTCATCGGCGGCGCCTTCGGCGGCGTCGAGCTGGAGCGCGTCGACCACCATCTGTCGTTCGGCCCGATGACGCTGCCCCATCAACTTGCGCGCGTGGTCTTGCTCGAGCAGGTCTACCGCGCGCACAAGATCCTCGGCAACGAGCCCTATCACTACTGATGGCCGACCACGACCGCACCCCGAGGACCCCGGCCGAGCGCGAGCTGGCGCAGTTCGTCGCACGGCTCGCGAAGCTGGGCCTCGGCATCGCCGGGCTGATCGCGGTCGGGACGGTCGCGCTCTCGCTGACCGAGAGCGTCTCGCTGTGGACTGGCTTCCTGCACGCGTTGGACGTCGTGGCGACCACCGGCGCCTACCCGCCGGAGCACAAGCTCGGCGTCGAGATCTCCCGGGTCGTGCTGACGGTCCTGGGCGTCGGAACGCTCTTCTACGGGCTGGTCTCGGTGACCGAGCTGCTGGTCGCCGGGCACGTGGCCGACCTGCTGGCCGCGCGTAGGATGCAGAAGATGATCGACGCGACCACCGACCACTTCATCATCTGCGGCTACGGCCGCGTGGGTCGGCAGGTCGCGCGCGATCTCAAGGGCGCCGGCGCGCGCTACGTGGTCATCGACGCCGACCCGGCCAACCGCGAGTTCGCCAGCGGCGTCGGCGTGCGCTTCATCGAGGCCGAGCCGTCGGATGACCGGGCGTTGCGCCAGGCGGGGATCGAGCGAGCGCGGGCCGTTGTGGCGTGCGTCGACTCCGATGCCGAGAACGTCTTCATCACCTTGACGGCGCGCGAGCTCTCGCCGGACATCGCGATCGTCGCGCGGGCCTCGCAGGAGGACTCGGAGCGCAAGCTGGTGCGTGCGGGCGCCTCGCGCGTCATCTCCCCCTACAAGTCCTCGGGCGGGGAGATGGCGCGGATCGCGTTGCATCCGCAGGTCTCCGGCGTCCGCGACGTGGCCGCCGAGTACCGCATGGAGGAGATCACGGTCACCGCCGGCTGCGCCGGTGTGGGGCAGACGATCGGCGACATCCGCGGCGGCTCCTACATCGTCGGTCTGAAGCCGGCGGCGGGCGGCTTCCAGCCCCAGCCGCAGGCGGAGATCGTGTTGGCGGTCGGGGACGTCATCATGGCCATGGGAACGCCGCGCACCATGGATCGTCTCGAGAGCCTCTTCACCCCAACCCATACATCTACCGGAGCGTCGCTGTGAGCCATCCGGTGGACGCGTTGCGCGCCGCGGTGGAGGCGGCCGCGTCGGCCGCGGCAGGAGAGGGCGCGCCCGCGCCCAAGAGCCGCCCGACGCTGGAGCGGCCGCGCCAGGCCGACCATGGCGACTACGCGACCAACGCGGCGATGCTGCTCGCTCCGGTGATGAAGGCGGCGCCGCGGGATGTCGCGGGGCGGCTGGCCGAGGAGCTGACCGCTGGGCTGGGTGCCTCGTTGGAGCGCGTGGAGGTCGCCGGGCCGGGTTTCTTGAACCTGTTCTTGAGCGACGCGTGGTACCTGGATGCGCTGAGCCACGTCCTGGCCGCGGGCGATCGCTTCGGGGCGGGAAGCGCCGCGGTCTTCGAGAAGGTCGACGTCGAGTTCGTCTCCGCCAATCCGACGGGCCCGCTGCACGTGGGCCATGCGCGCAACGCGGCCTATGGCGACGCGCTGGCGCGGTTGTTCTCCTTCGTCGGCCATGACGTCACGCGCGAGTTCTACATCAACGACTTTGGGTCGCAGGTCGCGAACTTCGGGCGGTCGGTGCAGGCGCGCGCACGGGGCGAGGAGATCCCCGAGGACGGATACGTCGGCGAGTACGTCGCGACGCTCGCGCTGGAGATCGAGGGCGCGGCGGAGCGGCCGGTCGAGGAGGTCGGCGACGAGGCCGTGGCGATGATGGTGTCGCGTGCGAAGGCGTCGCTGCACGCGTTCGGGGTCGAGTTCGACGTGTGGTTCAGCGAGAAGTCCTTGCACGAAGGCTCGCCCTCGGGCGTTGTTCATGGCTTTGAGGTGCTGGCCGCCCAGGGGCACTCTTTTACGTCCGAGGGTGCTTTGTGGTTGCGGACCACCGACTTCGGCGACGACAAGGACCGCGTCATCGAGCGGTCGTCCGGCGAGCACACCTACTTCGCCTCCGACATCGCCTACGCGCAGAACAAGCGCGAGCGCGGCTTCGATCGCATGGTGTATGTGTTGGGCGCCGACCATCACGGCTACATCGGCCGGATGCGTGCTGCGTTTCAGGCGCTGGGTGGCGATCCGGACCGGCTCGACCTGCTGATCATGCAGTTCGTCCACCTCGTCCGGGCCGGCGAGAAGGTCTCGATGAGCAAGCGCGCGGGCGAGTTCGTGACGCTCGACGATCTGGTCGAGGAGATCGGCGTCGACGCGTCGCGCTGGTTCTTGCTCAACCGCTCGCATGACACGACGATCGAGCTGGATCTGGCGCTGGCGACGAGCCAGAGCGCCGAGAACCCCGTGTACTACGTGCAGTACGCGCATGCGCGGATCGCGGCGGTGCTGCGCAAGGCGGGGGCCGAGCGTGTGGATGCGGCCCTGGCCGCCGGCGCTCCCGCGGGTCTTTCGCTGCACCCGTCCGAGCGGGCGCTGATCAGCAAGTTGTTGGCCTGGCCGCAGGAGGCTGTGGACTCTGCCGAGCGGCGTGCGGTCCATCGCATCGCGTCCTATGCCTATGAGTTGGCGCAGGCGTTCACGGCGTTCTATCGCGACTGCCAGGTTGTGGATGTCGAGCCGGAGGAGCTCGAGTCCTTCCGGATCGCGCTGAGCGTCGCCGCGCAGCGGACGATCGCGCGGGCGCTGGATCTCCTGGGCGTGAGCGCGCCGCAGGAGATGTAGGCGAAGACTCGCCCAGAGGGCGAGCTTCGCTGCGGGTTCTCGCCTGGCGGCTCGAACACCGCGTCCGCGCCGGGTGCTGGCGTGGGTTACAAGTTGTAGATGAAGTCCAGCCCGAGGTTGGACAGGCCGTGCTGGGCCTTGGCGTTGAGGACCGCCAGCTCGCCGGTGACGATGAGCAGGCCCATCACGATGAGGATCACGCCGGAGACGGCGGTGACCAACACGTAGCGGTCGCGCAGCCAGCGGAAGGCGGTGGTCGCACGGTCGAAGGCGACGGCGGTCAGGAGGAACGGGATCGCCAGACCCAGCGAGTAGAAGGCCAGCAGCAGGCCGCCCTTGCCGACGGTGTCGGAGGTCGACGCGGCGGCGAGGATGCTCGCCAGCGTCGGGCCGACGCACGGCGTCCAGGCGACCGCAAAGGCGAGCCCGGCGACGACCGGGCCGCCCGCGCCGGCGCGCGTGATCAGCGCTTCCGGGCGCCACTCCTGGTTGAAGCGCGGGACGAAGAGCGTGCAGACGAAGAAGACGCCGAGGACGACGATCAGCCAACCGGCGATCCGGTTCAGCGTGTCCTGGTGGTCGTGCAGCGTCGAGCCGATGCCCGTGGCCGACATGCCCAAGGCCACGAACATGATCGTGAAGGACAGGCAGAAGATGATCGCGGGGCCGAGGACCTTGCCGACCTTGCGCTCCTCGCCGCGCATCTCGTCGATCGTGACGCCGGAGATCGCGCTGAGGTAGCCGGGGACGAGCGGGAGCACGCAGGGGGAGATGAACGACACGAAGCCGACCGCGAAGGCGGCGAAGACGGTCGTGTCGACGTTGTTGGTCGTGGCGGCGGCGAGCATGTGGTCGAGGGTCAGACGTCGTAGCGGGCGAGATCTTCCGCCAAGCGCTGCGAGTCTGCGTCGGTTAGCGGCGGGCCGTCGGGCGCGATCGCGGTTCCGAGGCCGTCGCGGTTGCGACGCCAGCGGGGAAGGAGGACGGCCAGCCCGGCGAGCATCGCCAGGACGATCGCGATCGGGACGAGGTAGGCGGCGAGGCCGAAGCCCTTGCCCTTCGGGAGGGCGAGCACGCGGTCGCCGTAGGTGCTGACGAGCTCGGTCTTGATCTGGTCCTTGGTCAGGTCCTTGGCGACGAGCGAGCGGATGTAGGCGCGCTCGCGGTCGGCTTGGGGCGAGTCGGCGATCGTCAGCGGAACCCCGCAGGCGACGCACATGACCTCGTCCTCGATGTCGGTGAACGAGGCGCGGGTGGCGTCGGCGGCGAGGGCGGTGGTCGTGGTGGCGCCTGCTGCCGCGAGCGCGAGGAGCGCGAGCAGAAGCGCGAGTGCGGTGCGCGTCACGACAGTTCCGCCTTGGCGATCGCGCCGTCGAGGAACTTCTGGCTGATCTGACCGCGCGAGATTGCGACGATCCGACCCTTGCGGTCGATCACGAAGGTCTCGGGCAGCTTGTTGGTGCCGTACTTGTGGGCGAGGTCGGTGCTCACGTCGCGCATCGACGGGTAGGTGACGTGGTGCTCGCGCTCGAACTTCTTGGAGTCGTCGCCGACGTCCTCGTAGGTCGCGCCGAGCACCGTGCCGTTGCCGCTCGCGGTGAGTGCCGTCTGCGCCTTCTCCAGCACCGGCGCCTCGGCGATGCACGGCTCACACCACGACGCCCAGAAGTTCAGGACCACGACCTTGCCCCGGTAGTCGGCGATCGACGCCTCCCCGGCGCCGCTGAGCAGCGGCCGCTTCAGCGTCTGGCCCGGCGCCGCCGGCAGCTTGCCCTGCTTGACCGCATCATCGAGCGTCGTGTTCTCGCCACCATGCACCACGCCGTAGACGAGCAGCCCCACCAACGCCGCGGCAAGCAGGCCGACGACGATCGGGACAACAGGGCGACGGCGGCTGGCGGTCACGACTCGACAGGGTATTGCTGCGGCGCGTTGGGCCGACGTTAGGCTGCGCGGCCGCGGGTGGCCGTCCGCGCCCAACTTCCCCACTCTCGGTCGAGTTGACCGGCAATGTGCACGCTAACTCGACCAGCGCCGTCCGTGAGGCAGCCGCTAGACTGCCCGGACCTTCGCGGGTGTAGCTCAGTTGGTAGAGCGTTGGCTTCCCAAGCCAAAGGTCGCGGGTTCGACCCCCGTCGCCCGCTTCGGTCGCCTCAGAGCCCGAAGGCCGCCGTGAGGATCGCCTCGCGATGGTCGCGAAGACGGAGCTTGACGAGCGCGCCCAGGGATTGGGGCTTGATGTCCAGATCCGTGATCGGCAGCCCGGCGATGCGATCGACGAGCTGGACCTGCGTCTGCCACGACCAGGCGGCCCGCTCGGCCGGCTTTGGGGCCTCGATGACCTCCCAGATCTCAGTGATCTCGTGCGATCCGTTCCAGTACGGGGCGATCAGGTCACCGATCTCATACCGTGGCTTGCCGAACGGCACGCCGGCGAGTGTGAGCTGCGGCACGCCGCGCTCGTCGACGCTCATCGGCTCGAAGAACGTGCGTCGGTCTCCCTTTGCGGCGAGGTCGGTGGGGGAGTCGATCGGCTCGTGTGGGTGGTCTTCGCCGAAGGGCTTGAGCCAGATTGCCATGTGAAGCGATCATTGCAGACAGTTGTGTCTCTTACGGTGATCAGCGATCCGTTGCTCGCCGCACCAACACATAACCAAATGGCATGGTCATAACCAAGAGGTTGTGTATGGTGCACCCGGTGCACGCGACCCTGCCGGTCCTCAGTCCACGCGAGCGCCAATCGGGCGGCTGCTGCGTCCCGCCCGTCGAGCCCGACCTCGGTGTCGAGCAGGCCGCAGACCTGGCCGCGACCGTCAAGGCGCTGGCCGACCCGACGCGTCTGCGGATCGTCGACACGCTGCGCAAAGCAGCACCCGAAGCGGTCTGCCAGTGCGAGCTGCTGCCGTTGTTCGACATGTCGCAGCCGGCGCTGTCCAAGCACCTCAAGGTGCTCGTCGACGCGGGCGTGGTAGCGACCGAGCGTCGTGGGCTGTGGGCCTATTACTACCTCGTCGCCCACGCCACCGACGAGCTCGTCGCGTGGCTGAGTTGACGATTGGCCGGCCGGACCTCGCTCGCCGGGCGACGGCCGAGGCGATCGCCGCGTGCGCGCTGGTCTTCTGCGTCGGAGGCGCGGCGGCGGCGCAGGCCTCGCACCATGCGATCCTCGGTCTCCCGGCGCAGGCGGCGGTCTCAGGTCTGGCGATCATGGCGTTGGTCTACGCCACCGGCCACCTTTCCGGCGCGCACATCAACCCGGCGGTGACGATCGCGTTCACCGTCACCCGCCATTTTCCGCGCCGCGAGGCCGTCGCCTACATCGGCGCGCAACTGCTTGGGGCCGCGGCGGGCGGTGGCGTGCTGCTCGCCGCGTGGCCCGACGCGCCCGGCAACCTCGGGGCCAACGTCGCCGCGGTCGGCACGCCCACCGCGCTGCTGTACGAGGCGGTACTGACCGCGCTGCTGATGTTCATCATCATCGCCGTGGCGACCGACACGCGCGCCGTCGGCGCCGGTGCGGCGATTGCCATCGGCGGCACCGTCACCCTCGACATCCTCGTCGGCGGCGGGGTTTCGGGCGCGAGCATGAACCCCGCGCGCTCCTTCGGGCCCGCGCTCGCGTCGGGGACGTGGACGCACTTCTGGATCTACCTCGTCGGGCCCACCATCGGTGCGACCGTCGGAGCGCTCGCCTATCAGTTCATCCGCGCGCCGCAGACACCGCCCGGTGCCGCGCCCGCCTGATGTCCACCGTCTTGTTCGTTTGCCTGCACAATGCCGGGCGCTCGCAGATGAGCAGCGCGCTGTTCGAGCGGGCCGCGCAAGGCCGCCACACCGCCCTCTCGGCCGGCAG
This sequence comes from Baekduia sp., assembly GCF_035996765.1. NCBI lineage: Bacteria > Bacillati > Actinomycetota > Thermoleophilia > Solirubrobacterales > Baekduiaceae > Baekduia > Baekduia sp. The sequence goes on along the minus strand of NZ_DASYJG010000061.1, from coordinate 75,941 downwards.
CGTCGCCGACCCCGACGGCCGGGTCCACGACGAGGTCGTCGCCGTGATGGCAGAGATCGGCATCGACCTGTCGGGCCGTCGTCCCGTGCGGCTGACCCGCGAGCTCGCCGAGCAGGCCGACGTCGTCGTGACGATGGGCTGCGGGGACGCCTGCCCGTACATCTCGGGCAAGCGCTACGTCGACTGGAACCTGCCCGACCCGAAGGGCCAGTCGCTGGACGAGGTGCGCGCGACGCGCGAGGAGATCACCCGGCGCGTCACCGGGTTGCTGGACACGCTGGCGCCCGGTTAGATGGCGCCATGTCCGCCGCCCCCGAGTTCGAGACGATCCTCTACGCCGTCTCCGACGCCGTCGCCACCATCACGCTCAACCGGCCTGAGCGGTTGAACACGATCGTGCCACCGATGCCCGACGAGGTCGAGGCGGCGGTGGGCCAGGCGGTGCGCGACGCCGAGGTCAAGGTGATTGTCATCCGCGGCGCCGGCCGTGCGTTCTGCGCGGGCTATGACTTTGGCGGCGGCTTCGAGCACTGGGGCGAGGCGATGATGACCGAGGGCCGCTGGGATCCTGGCAAGGACTTCGCGATGGCCACCGCGCGGGAGATCGCGCCCACGCAGAAGTTCATGGCCATCTGGCGGTCGCCGAAGCCGGTCATCGCGCAGGTGCACGGGTACTGCGTCGGCGGCGGGAGCGACTTCGCCCTCTGCGCGGATCTCGTGATCGCCAGCGAGGACGCGGTCATCGGAACGCCCTACAGCCGGATGTGGGGCGCGTACCTGTCGGGCATGTGGATCTACCGGCTCGGCCTCGCCCGGACCAAGTTCCACGCCTTGACCGGCCGGCCGCTGAACGGTCGCCAGGCGGCCGACGTCGAGCTGATCAACGAGGCCGTGCCGTTCGCCGAGCTCGAAGGTCGCGTGGCCGCGCTGGCGGCGGAGCTCGCCACCATCCCAAGCTCGCAGCTGGCCGCGATGAAGTTGGTGGTCAACCACGCCTACGAGAACATGGGGTTGGCCTCGACCCAGACGCTCGGCCCGATCCTCGACGGGCTGATGCGCAACACGCCCGACGCGCTGGACTTCATCGAGACCGCGAAGGCCGAGGGCGTCTCCGCCGTCGTCGCCCGCCGCGACGGTCCGTTCGGCGACTACAGCCAGGCGCCGCCGGAGCTGCGGCCGGACCCGGCGAACGTCATCGTTCCGTAGCCCCAGCCGCGCGGCGCTACTCGCCGCCCGCACCGCGCGAGCCGGCCAACGTCCAGGCCAGTCCGACGACGACCAGCAACACCCCGAAGACCAGCCCGGCGGCCTGGCTCGCGCCCAGCGCCGCGAAGATCAGCGGGATCGCGATCACCGCGCCGATGATGATCAGGGTCGTGCGGCTGGGCACGCGCTCAGGCGTCGCCGGCCGGCGCCGGTGAGATGTAGCGGCGCGGCGCCTGTGCCTGCGCGCGGCCGCGCTCGGCCTCACGGCGCATGCCGTGCAATCCCATGCCGTCACGGTCGCTGGTGGCCGGCGCGTCGGCCTCCGGCTCCCAGCCGTGTTCGGCGAGCCAGGCCAGGATCGCCACCGAGTTGCCGCCTTCGGCCATGATCGCGGCGCGCTCGATGACGCGCCCGCCGGAGCGGTGCTTGCGCGAGAGTCGCGCGACCAGCGTGCTGATGTCCTCGTCCGCGACGGCGCCAGCTGCGCCATCCTTGACTTCGTCCATCGGTGTGCACTCCTTCGTGCCGGGTGCAGCGTTGGTGAAGGTGTACCGTACCGCGCCGGGCCGCGATCAGCACGTCGGCCACGTCGCGAGCGGACGGCGGGCGCCGTCGGCGACGGGGCGCCCGGCGAGGCGCGTGAGCGCCCGGGCCAGCGTGGCGCGGGTGTCGGCGGGGTCGATGATCTCGTCGACCTTCATCAGCCCGGCTGCGCCGTAGGGGTCGATGTCGGCGCGCATCGCGTCGGCCATCGCGTCGCGCGCGGCATCGTCGCCGCCGGCCACCACGTTGGCCGCGACCAGCGGATCCATGAACGAGATCTCGGCCGTCGGCCAGGCGTAGACGAGGTCGACGCCGCTGTCGTTGCCGCCGAGGCTGAAGTAGGCCAACCCATAGGCCTTGCGCAAGATGGTGGTGATCTTCGGCGCCTCGGAGAGCGCGAGCGCGGTCTGCAACCGGATCGCGTGCTTGAGCATGCCGTCGTGCTCGACCTGCTTGCCGACGAAGAAGCCGGGCACGTCCTGGAAGAAGAGGACGGGCAGGTCGAAGGCGTCGCAGAGGCAGAGCAGCTTGACCGCCTTCTCACACGCCGCGGGATCCAGCGCGCCGGCGAAGAACTTCGGCTGGCTGGCCACGATGCCGACGGCGTGGCCGTCGAGGCGACCCAGGCCGCAGACCAGCCCGCGCCCGAAGCCGGCGCCGAGCTCCAGCAAGGAGTCGGGGTCGAGCACGCGCGCCAGGACCTTGTGCACGTCGTAGGCGCGCGAGCGGCGGCGGGGAACGATCTCGGCCAGCTCGGGGTCGGGCGGGATGGGGAGGCGAGGCGCCTCGCCCGGGTCGTCGCCCGCGCGCGCCGCGCGCTGCTTGGCGTTGGCCGGCAGCAGCGCGAGCGCGCGGCGGATCAAGTTGTAGGCCTCGTCGTAGTCCTCGGCGATGAGGTCGATCTGGCCGGTCTTGCGCGCGTGGACGTCGACGCCGCCGAGCTCGTCGTTGGTCAGATCCTCGCCGGTGGCGATCTTGGCGACCAGCGGCGAGGTGACCGCCAGGCAGGTGCCGCGGACCTGAATCACGAGATCCGACGCGGCGCTGACGAACGACGAGCCGCCGAACGAGTCGCCGCTGATCACGGTGATGAACGGGATGCGCCGGGCGCGGCGGAAGAGCTCGACGTCGACGGCGACCTGGGCGAAGCCGGCCGAGCCGAGCGAGTCCGGGATGCGTGCGCCGCCCGTGGCGCCGAAGTAGACGATCGGATGGCCGCTGCGCTCGGCGTGCGCGAAGAGGCGGCCGAGGCGGCGCGAGCCCATTGGCGACGAGGAGCCGCGCTTGACGGTGATGTCGTCGCCGGCGACCGTGACGGGGCGCCCGTCGATCGTGCCGTGCCCGCCGATCTTGCCGTCGCCCGGCGTCTCGTCGTGGTCTTCAGGGCGCAGCGAGCGCACGAAGGTGCCGACCTCGTCGAACGAGCCGTCGTCCAGCAGCGCGGCGATGTGCTCGCGGATCGTTCGCTCGCCGCGCGCGTGCAGGCGCTCGACGCGCGCCGCACCGCCCAGCTCGTCGCGGATCCGGTCGCGCCGGGCGCGGAAGTCGGCGACGGCGTCGGGCTCTTCGCTCATCGCTGGATCACAGCAGCCCGAAGACCCGCCGCGCGTTGCCCTCCAGGTAGAGGTCGCGCATCTCGTCGTCGAGGCCGAGCTCATCCAGGCCGGCGAGCGCGTGCTCGGGGAAGATCATGGGGAAGTTGGAGCCGAACAGCACCTTATGGCGCCCGCTGCCCGACTTCATGTAGGTGATGATCTCGGGCGGCAGCCGCTTGGTCGTGTAGGCGGAGGTGTCGATGACGACGTTCTCGTGCTTGCGCGCGACGGCGATCATCTCCTCGGTCCACGGGTAGCCGAGGTGGCCGCAGACGATCGTCAGCTCGGGGAAGTCGATCGCGACCTGGTCGATGTAGGGGATCGGCCGCCCGGTCTCCGACGGGCGCAGCGGCCCGGTGTGGCCGACCTGCGTGCAGAACGGCACGCCCAGCTCGACGCACGTGGCATAGAGCGGATAGAAGCGCCGATCGGTCGGCGGCGTCTCCCAAAGCCAGGGCAGCATCCGCAGGCCCTTGAACCCCAGGTCGGTGACGCAATGGCGCAGCGCGCGCACGCCCTCCATCGGGTTGCGCAGGTTCACGGACGCGAGGCCGTGGAGGCGGCCGGGCGCTTCGGCGACCCAGCCGGCGACCTCCTCGTTGGAGATCAGCTCGCCCTCGGGGCCATACCAGGCCGACAGCATCGCCTCAGTGATCCCGCCAGCGTCCATCGCCGCGAGCGTGGCGGTCAGGGGAAGCTGTTCGGTGGGCGGCTCCTCGCCGGTCCAGCGACGCAGGGACGCGAACATGTCCTGCTCGATGAAGCGCGGCGTCGGATGCTGGATCCAGGCGTCGATGGCCATCAGGTGCGCTCTGCCTCGCCGAGCCCGCGCCGCAGGACGAGGTCGCCGATGATCGAGCCGATCGGGCCACCGGTGACGATCACCAACGCGGGAAACCACCAGCCCCACAGCTTCTGGAGCGCACCGTTGCCGGTGAGCAGCAGCAGCGCAAGGAAGCCGAGGCCGTGGATCGGGCCGAGGATGTGGACCGCGGTGTCGCTGCGGTTGATGAAGGCGAAGTAGACGAGCACCACCAGCAGCAGACCGTCGGCGAGGCCGACGGCAAGGGTGATGTTCAGTTGGCGGCGCAGATCGGGCGGGGCGGGGGCGGTGGTGGGCACGGATGACATTCCACCATGCCTGTCTCGGAGGCGGGCGATCAGCGGGTCGATTTAGTCGCTCGCACCTAGACGTTGCATCTCAACGTCTAGGTGCGATTGGCCTCACCGAGCACCCTGCGCATGTGCGCGGCGATCGCGGCCGGCCGGTCGACGACCTGTCGCCACGTCAGCGAGATCACGCGCCAGCCGGCGGCCTCGAGCTCTAGGCGCCGCTCGTGGTCGCTCTCGAACGCCTCGCGGGAGCGGTGGACCCAGAAGCCATTGGTCTCGACGGCGAGCCGTCGCTTCGGCCAGCGGAAGTCGAGCTCGCGCCCGTTGTCGTAGTGGTTGACCTGGGGGCGCGGGAGCCCGTGGTCGAGGCAGAGCTGAAGGAAGAGCGCTTCGAGATCGCTGCGGGTCATCGAGGTCGTGCCGTGGTCGTGGAGATCGGCCAACAACGTCTTGAGTGCCGGCGAGCCGGGGCGGCGCGGATGAGCCGCGAGCACGCGCAGGACGGCGGTGTGGTCATAGATCTCTAGTTGCTCGGCGCGCTCGACGGCTCGCCGGAGCTGGTGAGCCGGGACGACGGCGGCGAGGTCGAGGAGCGTTCGGGCGGGCGTGGTCAGCGGCAGACTTTCGTCCTCGCTGATCTCCCACGGATGCAGATCGGTGGCGTTGTGGACACGCAGGTCGCGCTTGGGTCTGATCCCGCGGCGAGACAGCACGGACATCTCCACGAACGTCCCGCTCCACGGCCGCAATCCCCACTGCCGCGCCGCACTTCGATGGCTGAGGACGGCGTCATCGCCGACTGCGAGCACCGCGGCAAGGACATGTCCTTGCCGCCGCAGCTCCGCGTGCCCAAAGGCATAGACGCCGCGGCGCACGACGATCAGCCTCCCGCTCCGCATCCAATGATCGATCCCGCCCGCGCTCAGTCCGATCGCCAGCAGCTGTCGCCGCGCGATCACCCCGTGTTGCCGAGCGACCAGCTCGCGGATCGCATCTAGACGTTGCATCTCAACGTCTAGGTGCGAGCGACTCGAAACTCGCCCCCTGTGGAGCGGTCGGCGGCTCGCCTACAAGTGCGAGGTGTCGTTGAAGCTGCGCAGGAGCCAGCGGCCGTCGGCGAAGACGACGAGGCGCGTGATCGAGGTGTTCTCGGCGTGGATGAACGACAGCCGTGGTGCCCCCGTCGCCTGCCGAGCGAGCTCACCGATGACGCCGCCGTGCACGAAGGCGGCGGCGACACGGCCGGGGCCGGTCAGCTCGACGACGCGCTCCAGGCCGCGGCGCGTGCGCGCTGCGAACTCCTCCATCGGCTCGGCGCCCGGGATGACGTCCCAGCGCTGCTCCTCGAAGATCGTCCGGACCAGCGGATCCCCGTGGGCGGTGCGGATCCGCAACTCGCCCCCTTCCCAGTCACCGAGCCGGACCTCCGAGAGCTCCGAGATCACGGTCGGCTCCAGGCCCGTCGCGGCGACCAGCGACGCCGCGGTCTGCGCCGTCCGCTGCAGCGAGGTGACGAAGAGCGCGTCCGGCGGGTCGGCGGCCAAGCGTGCGCCGACCAGCGCAGCCTGCTGCTCACCGATCGGCGAAAGGGCTGGATCGGAGTGCCCGTCGATCATCTCGAACGGCTCGCCGGGAACGGCGTCCTGCGACGCCCCGTGGCGCACCAGCAGCACCTCGGTCGCGGTGTCAGGAAGGGCCCAGGCCCGTTGCGGATAGCGCTCGCTCACGCCCGCACCATCGCAAATCACTCGTGAGGCCGCATACGCCGGTCACCGACGATGCCCCGGACCTGGACCTTCGGGTCGTTGCTCAGCCGATATTAAGCGCTGTACGTTCGTGCGATGCTCCGCACTCCGGTGTCCTGCGCGGTTCTGCTCGCGCTCGTCGTTCTCGCCCTGGTGGCACCGGCCGCGACATGGGCGGACACCCCGTCAGCGGCAACGGCCGACACCCTGGGCGTCACCGCGATCACGGGGACGACCGCCACCTTCCAGGCGACGCTCAACCCGCACGGCCTCCCGACGATCGCACACATCGAGTACGGCATCACCGAGGACCTGTTGCAGTCGACGCCCGACGTCGCCGTCGGCTCCGGTGCCACCGCGATCCCCTTCACCGTGCCGGTGACCGCGCTGGTGGCCGGCCGGCATTACTTCGCCGCTGTCTACGTCTCTAACTCGGCGGGCGGCGAGTACGGCGACATGGTGGAGTTCGACACGCCGCGCGTCCCTCGCCTCGGCCCAGCGGCGGAGACCGACATCACGCAGTTCTCGGCCACACTGCACGTCAGGGTCTTGGGCTACGGCGTTCCGGTCACGCTGACGGCGTCGACCGTCTCCTTGGGTGGCGTCGTCCTTCCGAGCGGCCCGCTGACCGTTACGGCCGACGGCGACGCCGCACTGCCGGTGGCCGGCTTACAGCCGAGCACGGCGTACCGCTGGAGCGTGACCGGAACGAGCGCCGGTGGCGCCGATGTCACGCGCGGCACGTTCCGGACGCTCCCGTTGGTCGCGATGCCGCGGCCGGCCATCTCGGCCAACTCGGTCGCGTACGGCAGCCGGGTGACCGTGACGGGCACGATCCCCCTCGCGCCGGGCCTGGCGGTCGCGTTGCAGCAGCAACCGTTCCCGTTCGTCGCGCCGTTCGCGGCGGTTCCGGGCGCAGCGGGGGCCACCGACGCCCAGGGCGCCTACACCTTCACCGTCCAGGCACTCGGGAGCGCGAAGTATGGGGTGTCGGCCGTGGGCTACCAGGCGCCCGGCCCGGCCAACACCGTGCAGGTGCGGGTCTTCGCATCGGTCGCCGCACATGCCAAGCGCGCTCGCCGGCATCGCTTTGTGGTGTCGGGCCGTTACTGGCCGGACGTGCCGTCCAAGGCCTCGCTCTACCGTCTGCGCCACGGCCGCGTGGGCTTCTCGGTCACCCCGGCGTCGTCGGGCGGCAACAGCCGGACGTTCCGGTTCGGGGCGCGCAAGCTCAAGCCCGGGAGCTATGAGATTCGCCTGACGATGGCCAGGAGCACCGGCGTCGACAGCACGCGCAGTGCCAGCTTCAGGATCCCTCGCCGCTGACGGTCGAGCGTTCCGCGGCTACCAGGCCTGGCCCGTCCCGCAGTGCGGGCAGCAGACCGAGGTCGAGACCGGCGCCTGGAACTGAAATCCGCAGGAGCAGCCGTAGAGCGCGGTGTCCTCCGGGGTGACCGAGGCGCGATGGCGCCGTTCGGCCAGATGCTCGTCGACCGGCTCGGGCGCTGCCGGCTGCTCGGGCGCCGCCGCGGGGGCGGGCGGCGCGGTCTCCACCTCGTTGACCGGTCGCCCGAAGATGTGCGGGCGACGCTCGCTGCGTGCTCGGCGTTCGGTGGGGGCGAGGGGGCGGACGCGCATGGTGATGGTCTGCACCTCCAGAGACACCGGTGGCGCCCGGAGGTTTCGCTCTTGGTCATCGTCGGACCAACTTGGCGCTTGAGCACCACTGGACGCCTGCCCTAACCACGGTTGGGCGGGTCGGGGTGGCGCGGTGAAGCCGCCGAGGCTGCGATACTGCGTCGCGATGGACCCTGCACGCAAGCGCCGCGTACGACTGGTCGTGGCGTTGAGCGCCGCCGTCGTCCTTGCGGCCGCGCTCGTCTACACCAGCTTCAGCGCCTCGAGCGAGGCGCGCTCACCGTCCCAGCTTCTTGCGAGCTCCGATCTCGGCCGCAGCTACCAGCTGACCGGCAAGGTCGTCGACAACTCGATCATCAAGCACGGGACGACCTACGAGTTCCGCGTCCGCGATCGCAACGGCACCGCTTCGGTGCCTATCCGTTACACGGGCTCGGTCGCCGACACGTTCCGCGCCGGCCGCGAGGTCATCGTGACCGTGAAGCGCCAGGGCACCACGTTCGTGGGCGAGAAGGACTCGCTCGTGACCAAGTGCCCGTCGAAGTTCCAAGAGCAGTCCAAGACGCAGAAGACCTGAGCCTTCGATGGCGGATCTCGGCCGTGGTCTGACGTTCCTGGCGTTTGCCGTCGCGGTCTACGGCATCGTCGCCGCGCTGTATGGCGGCATCACCGGGCGCCGTGAGTGGGTCACCAGCGCCCGCCGCGCGGTCTACACGCTGGCGGGGCTGACGACCGGCGCGTTCGTCGTCCTGGAGCTCGCGTTCCTGCGCAACGACTTCTCGTTCAGCGTCGTCCAGTCGCACTCCTCGATCACGACGCCGATCTTCTACAAGGCGGCCGCCGCGTGGTCCTCGCAGGAGGGCTCGCTGCTGCTGTGGCTGTGGCTGCTCTCGATGTGGTCGAGCCTCGTCGTCTTCCTGACGCGCCACCGGATGCGCGACGTGCAGCCCTACGCGATCGCGACGCTGCTCGGCTTCGCGACGTTCTTCGGCGGGCTGCTCGTCTTCGCGGTCTCGCCGTTCGACACGCTGCCGATCGCGCCGCAGGACGGCACGGGCCTCAACCCGCTGCTGCGCCATCCGTCGATGATGATCCACCCGCCGATGCTCTACAGCGGCTACACGCTGTGGGCGGTGCCGTTCGCCTTCGCGGTCGGCGCGCTGGTGACGCGGCGGATCGACGCGGAGTGGATCGGCGCCACGCGCCGCTTCGCGCTCGGCGCCTGGTTCTTCCTCGGCATCGGCATCCTGCTCGGCGCCCGCTGGTCCTACGCCGAGCTGGGCTGGGGCGGCTACTGGGCCTGGGACCCGGTCGAGAACGCGTCGCTGCTGCCGTGGCTGACCGGCACCGCGTTCCTGCATTCGATCATGGTGCAGGAGAAGCGCGGGATGCTGAAGACGTGGAACGCGTCGCTGATCCTCGCGACCGGCACGCTGGCGATCCTCGGCACGTTCCTGGTGCGCTCGGGGATCCTGGACTCGATCCACGCTTTCGGCGCCTCGACGCTCGGGATCCCGTTCGTGGTGCTGATCGGCGTGATGATCGCCGGCTCTGTGGCGCTGGTCGTGTCGCGGCGCGACGTGCTGCGCTCCGAGCACAAGCTCGACTCGCTGCTGTCGCGCGAGGCGATGTTCCTGGCCAACAACCTCGTGTTGGTCGGCATGGCGTTCGTCGTCTTCTGGGGCACCTTCTTCCCGCTGATCTCCGAGGCGCTGACCGGCAACAAGCAGTCGCTGGGACCGCCGTGGTATGACAAGTACGTCGTCCCGCTGGCGCTTGCGCTCGTGCTGCTGTCGGGCATCGGCCCGGTCATCGCGTGGCGCCGCGCGACGCCGAAGAACGCGCGGCGCAACTTCGTGTGGCCGATCGTCAGCGGCGTGGTCACGGTGATCGTCCTGATCCCGTTCGGCGTGGCCGGCCGGCCGCTGGCGCTGGCGATGTTCGCCTTCGCGGCCTTCGCGATCGGCACGATCGCGCAGGAGTTCGTCCGCGGCGTCCGTGCTCGCAAGGCGATGACGGGCGAGCCTGCGCCGCTGGCCTTCCTGACGCTGATCCGTCGCAACCGGCGGCGGTACGGGGGCTACACCATCCACTTCGGAATGGCGGTGCTGTTCATCGGCGTTGCGGCGTCGTCGGCCTTCCAGCATGTCCACACGGTGGAGCTCCGCAAGGGCCAGACGACCGAGCTGGGTCGCGGCTACACCGCGCGCTACGACGGGCCGACGTCGCGCATCGACGTCGCGTCCGACGGGGTCGAGCGGCTCGTCTTCGGGGCGAAGCTGACGATCATCAAGGACAAGAAGCGCGTCGCGCTCCTCAAGCCCGAGCGCGGCTACTACCCGATCGAGGGCGCGCCGTTTGCGGGCGCTGTCGGCCGATACTTCGACGGCGAGTCGACCAGCGAGATCGCGATGAAGGCCGGCCTCGGCCTCGACATCTGGAGCGCTGTCACGCCGGACCTCGACCCGACGATGGCGATCGTCAAGAAGGGCGACGCGGTCTTCAAGCAGGCGTCGGGCAAGATGAGCGCGCAGGACTACTCGACCGCGCTGGGCACGACGATCCGGACGCTCACCGACAACTACGCCAAGAGCGCGCCGCCGGCGACCTTCCGGTTGATCGTCTCGCCGATGGTGACCTGGATCTGGCTCGGCGCGCTGTTCGTCTTCCTCGGTGGCCTGATCTGCATCTGGCCGACGGCCGACCTCGCGCATCGCCGCGCGACGGCCGGCTACGCCGCCCGGGTCGCGCGGGAAATCGGTCCCGCCCGCCCCGGCACCCGCCCGGAGCGCGCGTAGCCGCGCGCCGGCCGCCGAGCCTGATGGACGTGCTGGCGGTGGTGGGGGTGTTGGTGGCGGCGAGCGCGGCCGGATGGGTCGTGGCCGGGCCGCTGCGCGGCGGCCGGGCCGAGGCTGACGACGCGGTCCACCAAGGGCAGCTGGAGGATCTCGAGGCGGCCAAGGAGGCCCGCTACCGCGAGATCCGCGAGGCCGAGATGGACTACCGCACCGGCAAGCTGTCAGAAGAGGACTACAAGGCGATCGACCGCCAGCTGCGCGCTGAGGCCGTCGAGCTGCTGCGGCGCTTAGATGCGCTCGGCGCCTCCGGCGACTAGCATTGGACGGGTCATGCTCGAAACGATCCTCTCCGTCGTGCAGGTCGCCATCTGCATCGTCCTGATCTTCCTGGTGCTCATGCACTCCGGGAAGGACGCGGGGTTGTCGGGCGCGTTCGGCGTCGGCTCGGGTCAGGGTTCGCTGGGCGGCGGGTCGCTCGTAGAGCGCAACCTGAACCGTTGGACGATCTTCTTCGCGGTGCTGTTCGCCGTGAACACGATCATCTTGTTGCGGGTCGCCAAGTAGGACACCGGTCCAAAGGACCGGAAGAAGGTCGTCGGCGCGACCGCGGTTGATCAGCTAGCGCGCTACCGCTGGTCGCCGCTACTGCGGGACGACGACCGAGTTGGCGATCTTGTCGTGCCAGGTCTGCTTCTGCGGATCCCAGATCATCCAGAAGTAGCCCAGGAAGATCGGGATCGTCGAGAGGATCCGGCCGATGTAGCGCAGGAAGCCGCGCGTGTAGCCGATGGGGCCGCCGGCGATTGAGCGTACGCGGATGCCGCAGGCCGACTTGCCGATCGTCTGGCCGCGGTCGCTGCCTTCGCAGTAGGTGTAGTAGGCGATGCCGACCAGCAGCGCCAGCCCGTAGCCGGCGCCGTGGAGGCCCACTTGGAGCGGCACGGTGATGATCGAGATCAGGATGCCGTCGATCAGCGAGGCGCCGAAGCGGATCCAGAAGCCTGCGCGGGTGGAGGTGGTGGTGGTGGTGCTCGTGGGCGGGGCGCCGGCAGACGGTGGCGCGAAGCTCTGGTCGGTCATGGGCGGCAGCCTACCCATGAGTGGTTCACTTCAATGCACCGCTTACAGAAGATTCACCACGCCTCGGCGTAGAGCGCGCGGAGCTCGTCACGATCCGCGGCCGGTGGCGTGAAGGCGAGGTCTTGGCGCTGGGTGGCGGCGTCAGCGCAGGCGTCGAGGCGGTCCTCAGGGACGCCCAGGCGGCGGATGCCGTCGGCGCCGGCGCGGCGGGCCAGGCGGCGAGCCAATTCGCCGAGCGTGCCGTCGGGGTCCACGCGGCCGGGGTTGCGGCGCTCCAGGGCGGCGATAGCGGCGGGCAGGATCGCGGCGTTGGCCTGGCCGTGTCCGGCGCCGCCGACGCGGACCAGCGTCTGGCTGAGGACGTGGCTGAGGCCATACCGCGCCGCGTCGATCCCGTAACCGCTGAGCAGCGCGGCGTGTGCGAGCTGCTCGCGGCCGACGTAGGAGGGGTCTTCGCCCTCGACGAGCCAGGCGACGTCGATGAGGCGGATCGCCTCGCGCGCGGCCAGCGTCGGGACCGTCGAGGCGTAGATGGTCACCGGCGCCTCGACCGCGTGGGCCAGTGCGTTGGCCGAGGACGCGGCGAGCTCGGAGACGGGCTGCGAGGCCGACAGGTCGGGGTCATTGATGACGATCGCCGGGCGGACGTTGCGCGCGGTCTCCTCGTGGCCTGCCGGCTTGCGGTGGATCCTCGTCATCTCCGCGGCGCTGAGCGTCGTCGGGATCGCGGCGGCGCGGACGCCGTCGCGCGTGCCGGCCAGCGCCTTGGCGACGTCGACGACGCGGCCGCCGCCGAGCGCGACGATCAGCGTCGCGTTGCCGATCGCGCCGTGGAGATCGGCGGCGAGCTCGTCGACCAGGCCTGGGCCGACGTGGTGGACGGCCTGCGCGCGCGCCACGACGTCGGGCGTCGCGGTCTCGGCGCGCTCGGTGGTGAGCAAGATGTAGTCGTCGCCCAGGAGCTCCGGTGCGTCGGCGATCGTGCCGCGGCCGAAGCGGATCGTCCGCTCGCCGTCCTCCCACGTGAAGTTCATGGTGTCGACCTTAGCCCTCGTCCTCGGCGCTGCGGGCAAGCGGGACCAGTCGATGGTCGGCGGTGAACAGCCGCCGCGTGCCGAGCAGCGCGATCACGCTGGCCGTCGTCGTGACGGATCCGAGGATCACATACAACAACGCGAGCTGCACGCGGACGGCGTCGAGCGGGTCGACGCCGGCCAGGATCAGGCCGGTCATCGCGCCCGGCAGCACGACGATGCCGAGCGCCTTCAGCCGCTCGACGTCGGGTGCGATCCCGGTGCGCAGCACCTGCCGGACGGTGGGGCGGACGGCGTGCTGCCATGGCAGACCGAGCGCCAGCCTTGCCTCGAGGTCGGCGCGGCGCTCGGCGATCGCCTCGACCAGGCGCCGGATCGTCAGGACGCCGGCGGCCAGCGAGTTGCCGAGGACCATGCCGGCGACCGGCACGACGGTCCGGCCACTCACGGGGAAGATCCCGAGGGCAAACAGCAGGCCGAGGCCGGCGACGGCGCTGGCGGCCATCGCGACGAATGCCACGCCGAGGACGCCCGGCAGCATCGGCGCGCGCCGGCTGACGGTCACGGCCGCGAAGACCACCATCCCGGCGACCCACAAGAACGACCAGCCGATCCAGGTGCCTCGGTCGACGATCAGCCCGAGCGCCGCCCCGACGAGCAGCATCTGCGTCAGCGAGCGCCCGACCGCGATCGCCAGGTCGCGCTCCAGCCGCAGCTTCTGGCGCCAGGAGAGCAGCGCGACGGCGGCGATCATGATCAGGGAGGCGGCAAGACCCCACCAACTCACATCGCCGCTCACGGGACGAGCCTCCCGCCGCGCCGAGCGGCGTTGCGGTCGCTCACATCGCCGCTCATGGCGTGAGCCTCCCCTCGTCCAGCACGACCACGCGGTCGCCCAGCCGCGTCGCCTGCTCGCGGTCGTGGGTGACCAGGACGATCGGGACGCCCTCATCGGCCAGCGTCCGCGCAAGGCGCTCGATCACCAGCGCCGCCTCGTGGTCGAGCGCCGACGTCGGTTCGTCCATCAACAGCACGCGCGGGCGCGTCCCGAGCGCGCGCGCCAGGCATGCGCGCTGGGCCTCGCCGCCCGACAGCGTGCCGGCCTCGCGCGTCAGAAAAGACGCAGGAAGCCCGGCGTGCTCGAGCAGCAGCTCGGGCGGGTCGAGCGGCTGGGCGACCGCGAGGTTGTCGGCGATGGTCCCGGGGAAGAGGACCGGCGCCTGGAAGACCATCCCGACCTCGCGCCGGTGGGCGAGCACGTCGCGCGCGGCGAGGTCGTCGCCGCGGTAGCGCACGGTCCCGGCGTCGGGTGCCTCCAGCCGGTTGAGCAGCCGCAGCAGCGTCGACTTCCCCGAGCCCGATGGCCCCTGGAGCACCGTGATGCCGCCGTCGTGCAGGGCGAGCGAGACGCCGGTCAGCCGCGGGCGCTCGGCGCCCGCGACGGTCACATCCTCCAGCGCGAAGAGCGGCGGGGCGGCCACGGCCCGCCCATCATCGCGGCTGGGCGGCCTCGCGGTCCGGGTTCCACGAATACGCGTAGGACGGATCGTCGTGATCGCGCCACAGCGCCGCCAGCTTCAGCGGCTTGAAGGTGTCCCACATGACCGCGAGCTCGTTGGTGTGCGTCATGCCCAGCGCCTTCTCGACGGTGCCCGGTTGCGGGCCATGGGGCAGGCCGGAGGGGTGCAGCGTGAGGCAGCCGACGTCGACGCCCTTGCGCGCCGCGTAGTCGCCGGCGGCGTAGAACATCACCTCCTCGGACTGGATGTTCGAGTGGTGGTAGGGGATCGGAACGGCTTCGGGATCCCAGTCGAGCATTCGCGGGGCGAAGGTGCAGATGACGAAGTTCGGCCCTTGGAAGGTCTGATGGGCCGGCGGAGGGAGGTGGAAGCGCCCGGCGCGCGGCTCGAAGTCATCGGCGTTGAAGGTGTAGGGGAACACGTAGCCGTCCCAGCCGACGACGTCGAACGGATGGCGATCCAGGAGATAGCGCTGGACACCGCCGCGGACGCGGACGTCGAGGGTGAACTCGCCCTCCTCGTCATGGGTCTCCAACTCGATCGGCCCGTGGAAGTCGCGCTGGGAGTACGGCGCGTGCTCCAGAAGTTGGCCGTAGCGGTTGCGATAGCGGTTGGGCGTCTCGATCTCGCCGGGCGTGTGGAAGCAGATCCAGAACTGCTCCACGCCAGGATCGGGCTCGAAGCGGTAGGTCGTCCCGCGCGGGATGACGACGTAGTCGCGCTCCCGGAAGAGGACGGGCCCGAAGTTCGTGCGCAGCTTGCCGCTGCCGCGGTGGACGTAGATGACCTCGTCGCCCTCGCCGTTGCGATGAAAGCCCTCCTGAGACTCCGTCGGCTTGGCGACCGAGACCTCGATGTCATTGTTGTACATCAACAGCTGGCGCCCGGCGACGGGGTCGCCGCCTGCGGGTGCGCCGTTGATGTCGGCGAGTCGGTGGACATGGGCGTCAGGCACCCACTCCTCGCGACGGATCGGGGCGAAGCCGCCGACCTCCGACAGCCGGCAGGGCGAGTGCAGGTGGTAGAGGATCGTCTCGTTGCCGCTGAAGCCCTCGTAGCCGAGGACCTCCTCGGTCAGCAGCGGTGAGCCCGCGCCGTTGCGCCGCACCTGGATGTGGCGCTTGCGGGGGACGTCGCCGAGGGTGACGTAGCGCATGGCTCAGAGGTTCCCACGCCGGTCCTGCTCGCGCTCCAGGGCCTCGAAGAGCGCCTTGAAGTTGCCGTCGCCGAAGCCGCGGGCGCCGTGGCGTTCGATGACCTCGAGGAAGACGGTTGGGCGGTCGCCGATCGGCTTGGTGAAGATCTGCAGGAGGTAGCCCTCGTCGTCACGGTCGACCAGGATGCCCTGGGTGCGCAGGTCGTCGATGATCGGCGCGACCTCCGGGACGCGGATCGGCGCGTCCTCGTAGTAGGAGGCCGGGATGTCGAGGAACTCGACGCCGCGGCGGCGCATCTCGGCGACGGTGTTGACGATGTCGCGCGTGGCGACCGCGAGGTGCTGGGCGCCCGGACCCTCGTAGAACTCCAGGTACTCCTCGATCTGCGACTTGCGCTTGCCCTCGGCCGGCTCGTTGATGGGGAACTTGACGACGCCCTTGCCGTCGGCGACGACCTTCGACATCAAGGCGGAGTACTCGGTCGAGATCGCCTCGTCGGTGAAGTGGAGCATCTCCTTCATGTTGAAGACGTCCTCGTAGAACGACACCCATGGGTCCATGTGCTCGACGTTGCCGACGATGTGGTCGATGGCGAGGAGCATGGGGTGGGCGGGATCGTCTTCTGGCGAGCCGTCCTCGCGGGTCTCGTAGCCGGGCAGGAACGCGCCCTTGTAGTCGCCGCGAGCGACGAACGTGTGCAGCGTCTCGCCGTAGGTCTTGATGGTGGCCATCCGCACGGTGCCGTGCTCGTCGCTGCTGTCGTGCGGCTCGACGACGCCTTCGGCGCCGCGCGTCGTCGCCTCGCGCCAGGCGTGGTCGACGTCAGGAACGCTCAAAGCAATCACCTTGACCCCATCACCGTGGTGGCGGTGATGCTCGGCGATGGGGGAGTCGGAGTGCAGCGCGCCGGTGAGGACCAGGCGGATGCGGCCCTGCTGGACGACGTAGGAGGCGCGGTCGCGCGCGCCGGTCTCCAGCCCCGAGTAGGCCACCAGCTTGAAGCCGTAGGCGCGCGTGTAGAAGAACGCAGCCTGCTTGGCGTTGCCCACGAAGAGCTCCACGTGGTCGATGCCGTTGAGCGGCATGTAGTCCTGCAGGCCGTGGGGCGCAACGGAGGTGGCGGCGGTCTCGGAAGGCATGGACGGAATGATCCGCTTGTCAAACGCCGGTCTCAACCACGATTCGTTGCGTATCTGCGGATAAACTGCGGTGATGGACGACACAGACCGCAAGATCGTTGCGCTGCTCCGAACGGACGCCCGTCGCTCCTTTCAGGACATCGGCGGCCACGTCTCGCTCAGCGCGCCCGCGGTCAAGCGCCGCGTCGACAAGCTGCAGTCCGAGGGCGTGATCCGCTCTTACGCAGCGGTCGTCGACCCAGCCGCGATGGGCTGGCACACCCACGCCGTCGTCGCGCTCTACTGCGAGGGCCGCATGTCCGCCGCTGAGGTCCGCAAGGCCATCGAGCCCCACGACGAGGTCGAGTCGGCCTACACGGTCGCCGGCGAGGCCAGCGCGATCCTCCACGTCCGCGCCGCCGACACCCAGCACTTGGA
The DNA here is from genome assembly GCF_035996765.1 of Baekduia sp. NCBI lineage: Bacteria > Bacillati > Actinomycetota > Thermoleophilia > Solirubrobacterales > Baekduiaceae > Baekduia > Baekduia sp. The sequence goes on along the minus strand of NZ_DASYJG010000061.1, from coordinate 58,956 downwards.
AGAAGCGCTCGAGCGCCTCCGCGACACGCCCGGCGTCCGCCGGACCCACACGCAGGTCGTCCTCTCGACGCTCTTCGAGCGCCCGGTGGCATAGCTCGACTGCCGTCAGGCGGTGTGTCAGACTGAAGGTGTGAGCTTGCTGGATCCACAGTCCCTCGGCACCGACACGCCCAGGACCTTGGATGGCCGGACCTATCCGGAACACCTGCGGGAGTACCACCGCTACGACCACTTGGTTCTGCCGCTGGTCGACCCCCGTCGGCCGCAGACGTTCGACGACCTGGCCGCGGGGCTCGATGATCGCAATGCCCTGGCGGACCTCCCTGCCTGGCTCGCCTCGGCGGAGTGGCGTGGGTTGATCGAGCGCGCCGACAAGCCGAGTCGCGGTCCGCGGGCATACGTCCTCGGTCCGTGCGGTCACGCGAACATCCCGCACGCCGCGTAGCCGACTCCGACGTGGCGCAGCATCAGGCCGACGACCTGTTCGTCACGCGACGCGGCACGCCGCGACTTGTCCGATGTGCTGTCTTGTTCATCGACTTGCTCGGGGTCCGGGCGATGAATCGCGGGCCGGTGTCGCAGGTTCGTCGCCATCTGATCGATCTCGATCGTGCGGTGACCGGGCGCTATCGAAATTACTTCCGCCCTGAGTCGGAGTGGCGCGCGGCGTTCTTCTCGGACACGCTGGTCCTCGCCGCGCCGATCACAGAGCCTGGAGACGAAGACACGGAGATCCGTGGGCTGGTCCGCCAGGCTGCATGGCTCCAGCTCGCGCTCTCTCAGAGCGATTTCTTCGTACGCGGTGGGCTCAGCCTGGGCTACTTCCACATTCGCGATGGGCTGATCTTCGGCCCGGCACTGGCCGAGGCGTATGAACTGGAGAGCCGCCACGCGGTGTACCCGCGCGTGATCCTCAGCCGCGACGCGGAGGCGGCGGTGACACGACCGAGCAGCCGCCTGTTCTGCGACGGCGACGGCTGGACGTTCATCAACTACTTGGGCCCGCTGTTCGACGAGCTCGAGGATCCGGTGCCGACCTTGCAGTTGCACCGTGGTCGCGTCGTGGATCGCTTGAGCCGACACCGCGACGACAAGCGTGTCTGGGAGAAATATCGCTGGATCGCCGAGTACCACAACGCGTTCGTCGACCGGGACGAGTTCGTCAGCGATGACGTCTGTGTCGCGTCCGACGCCATGACCTGGCCCTTCGAGCCGTTCGCCTAGCGCTCAGCGCGGCGGCAAGATCAGGCAGGTCGACGTGCCGTGGGCGATCTTCTTGCCGGAAGCCGCGTCGGTGATCGTCGCCTCGACGAGCACGGCGGTCGAGCCGCGGTGCAGGACGGTGCCTTCGGCCAGGAGACGGGCGCCGCCGGCGAAGGAGGGGCGCAGGAAGTTCACCTTGAGCTCCAAGGTGGTGTACATGCCGCCGGGTGGGAGGGTCGTGTGGACCGCGCAGCCCATGGCGCTGTCGAGCAAGGTGGTGATGATCCCGCCGTGGACGGTGCCCAGCGGGTTCTGATGGGCTTCGAGCGGATCCATCGAGAAGACGACGTTGCCCTCGTCGACGCGGTCGATGCCGAAGCCAAGCAGCCGGGCGACCGGCGGTGCGGGCAGCTCACCGCTCATGATCCCGCGCATCAGCTCGAGGCCGGTGAGCGTCGCGCTCGCGGTGATGACGGGCGTGGGGTCGTCCCAGGAGACGATGCGCGAGCGTGTCGAGTCATCGATAGCCGTCATGCCGCCACCTCCGGCGCCATCGACGCGACGGCGGCTTCGAGCTCGTCCTCCACGTTGCCCTTATGCGCCTTCAGCGAGCCAACCAACGTAAAGGCGGCGGCCGAGGCGAAGGCGGCGGCGACCATCATCCACCAGGCGTTGTCGAAGGTGTCGACGACGTTGGCCGGCGATGGCGTGCCGAGCACTGCGACCAGCAGTGCGACGCCGAGCGCCGAGCCGAGCTGGCGTGACATCGTCAGCACGGCGCTGCCGGTCGCCAGCCGCGTCGGCGGCAGTTGCGCCGTCGCCGCGCCGGCCAGTGCCGGATTCACGAAGCCCACACCTGCGCCGCCGATCAGCATGCCGGGAAGGTAGTCGCTGGCGTAGTGCTCCGTCACCCCGAGGTGCGTCGCCCACCACACGCCGCCCAGCCCGAAGAGCAACGCGCCGATCGTGCCGACCGCCCGCGGACCGATCCGGCCGCTGAGAATCCCTCCGCCGACGGCGAAGAGCGCCGCCATCGACGGCCCCGGGGCGATCTTCAAGCCGGCGCCCAACGCCGTCTCGCCCCACACCTCGGTCAGCCACAGCACGCTCCCCAGCAGCATCGCCGAGAAGCCGATAAAGAAGAAGATGCCGGCGATGTTGGCTGCCGCGAACGCCTGGACCTTCACCATCGCCGGCTCGACGATCGGGACCGGATGGCGCCCGGAGCGCACGACGAAGGCCACCGACAACACGAGCGCGGCAGCGAACAGCCCGAGCACGCGCCCATCGGTCCAGCCCCAGTCCGGGCCTTCGATGATCCCGCCGATCAGCGTCGCCACGGCCGCGGTCAGCAGCCCCGCGCCGACGAGGTCCGGGCGTGGGGCATCCTCCTCGCGGATCTCGTGCAACGCCCGCGTGCCGGCGACGATCGCCGCGATGCCGATCGGGATGTTCACCAAGAAGACCCAGCGCCAGGACAGCTCGACCAGCAGGCCGCCGATGACCGGCCCGGCCGCCGCCGCGGTGCCACCGACCGCCGCCCAGAGGCCGATCGCCAGCCCGCGCTTCTCCGGCGGGAACTCCGGCAGCAGCAGGCCGAGCGAGGCCGGCATCAGGACCGCCGCGCCCGCAGCCTGGACGACGCGCGCGGCGACGAGCACGCCGATCGACGGCGCCGCGGCACACGCGGCCGAGGCCACCGTGAACAGCGCCAGGCCACCGAGGAAGGCGCGCTTGCGCCCGGTTCGATCCGCCCAGCGCCCGGCGGGGACCAGGAGCGCGGCGAAGACGATGGCGTAGGCGTTGAGCACCCAGGAGAGCGATGCCAGCGACGTGCCGGCGAAGTCGCGCTGAATGTCGGGGAACGCGATGTTGACGATGAACAGGTCGAGGCTGGCGACGAAGACCCCGACCGACACGATGGCGGCGACGCGAGCGCGACGGCTCATTGCCCTACCCTTCGGAGAACGGTCAGTTGCATGAGGCGACCGGGACCGTATCGCAGTCAGTTGCATCACGCAACCGAGACCTCGAAGGTTGATCGCGCCGAGCGCCGCGCACACCCGGCGAACGGGTGCGGCGGCGCTCCGGCGCGTATCGCCCGTCAGCTACCCGCGCGCGAGCGCAGGGTGCCGCCGGGTGCTCGCTCCCATACGCCGGAGGATGTCCCGGCGCCCGGCGAAGCTGCGGGCCGTATCGGCAATGTGCAGCTTCAGCAGGGCGACGAGATCGGCGGTGGGGGCGAAGGGGTCAGCGATCGTGCGGCCGCCGTCGAGGGCGACAGCGGCGAGGATGCGGCCGTCGCGCTCGGCGACGATGGCGGAGCCGGCGAGGGGGCGCTGGCTGTCGAGCGCCGCGAGGCGCGCGAGCGTGGGAGCGTCGTCGGGGTAGGCGGGGCGGATGACGAGCGCGTCCACAGCGGGGAGGTTTGGGGAGAAGGTGCTGGAGGACATGGGAAAGATCATGAGGAACTCCGCCCATCAGCACAAATGACATTTGGTGACCGGCGGAGTAAGTTCTGCTTATGCTCGATGTCCGTCGCCTCCGTGTGCTTCGCGAGGTCGCCACGCACGGCTCGTTCTCCTCCGCCGCCGAGGCGCTGTCCTACACGCAGTCGGCGGTCTCCCAGCAGATCGCCGCGCTGGAGCGCGAGGCGGGCTCACGGTTGGTCGAGCGTTCCGCGCGCGGTGTCACGCTGACCGACGCGGGCCGGGCGCTGGTCGCCCATGCCGACGTCATCCTCGCGCGCCTGGCCGATGCCGAGGACGAACTGCAGGCGATCGCCGGCCTGCGCGGCGGCCGGCTGCGCCTCGCCGCGTTCGCGAGCGCCTGCGCGACGCTGATGCCCCAGGCCGTCGCGCGCTTCCGTGAGCGCCATCCCGGCGTCGAGCTGTCGCTCTGCCCGGCTGATCCCGACGACGCCCTGCGTTTGCTGCGCGGCGGCGAGAGCGATATCGCGCTGTCGATCGAGACGTGCTTCAACACGCGCTCTGAGCCCGGCATCGACACTGTGGCGCTGCTCGATGATCCCATGTACATCATGTTGCCGCGCGACCATCCGATGGCCGACCGTCCGCGGCTCAAGCTGACGGATCTCGCCGACGAGTCGTGGATGATCGGCACGTCGGGCACCTGCCCGGACACCAGCATCTTCCTCAACGCCTGCCAGGCCGTCGGCTTTGCCCCCAACATCGCGTTCAACATGGATGACTACACGGCGATCCAGGGCTTCGTCGCGGCCGGGATGGGCGTGTCCTTCGTCCCGGACCTCGCGCTGGTTGCTGTGCGCGACGACGTGATCGTCCGCTCGCTCGGGGCGCGGCCGCCAGTGCGGCGCATCGTCGCCACGACGTTGGCCGACTCGTTCCGCTCGCCGGCCAAGCAGGCGATGCTCGACGTGCTGGTCGAGGTGTCCGCCGAGTTCGGCGCCCGCCGCACCGAGCTGGCGCTCGCGTCCTGAGCTTGACCGCGCGCACGATCTTCACGGTCGGCCACTCGTCGCACGCGCTGGCGCGTCTGGCGGCGCTGCTGGGCGAGCACGGCGTGACGCAGGTCGTCGACGTGCGGCGCTGGCCGCGTTCGCGGCGCCATCCGCACTTCGATGACGACGCGCTGGCGGTCGAGCTGGCGCCGCATGGCATCGCCTACGTGCATGTCCCGGAGCTCGGTGGTCACCGCGATCCGACCCCTGGGTCCGGCAACGACGGCTGGGACGTGCCGGCCTTCATCGGCTACGCCGATCATCTGGCGTCAGAGGAGTTCGCGCGTGGGCTGGCGCGGCTGGACGCCTTGGCGGCGGCGCGGCCGACCGCCGTGATGTGCGCCGAGGGCGACTGGCGACGTTGTCATCGTCAGCTGCTCGCCGATGTCTTGGTGGCCCGCGGCGGCGCCGTCTGGCACATCGCGCCGGCCGGAGGGTTGGAGCCGCATGTGCTGACGGCGTTCGCGGTCGTCGACGATGGCCTGCCGCGCTACCCGGCGCCGCAGCTCGGGCTCGGGTTCTGAAGAAGCCCCGGCGCGCTAGACGATCGGCGCGCTGAGGCTGCCGAGCCCCGGCGCGCTGATGGTCACCGTGTCGCCCGGGGCCAGCCAGCGCACCTCGCCGTCGATGCCGCCGTCGGCGTTGAGCTCCAGCAGGCAGCCGCGGTTCAGCGTGCCTGAGCCGAGGACGTCGCCGGGCTTGAGCCGGGTCTCCTTGGCGGCGTGCGCGGCGAGCTGCGGCCAGCTCCAGTGCATCGCCCCGGCGTCGCTGCTCGTGATCTCGCGGTCGCCGAGCGACGCGGTGGCCTTCAGCTGCAGGCGACCGTCCTCGATGGGGAGCTCGTCGGGCGTGACCAGCCACGGACCGATCGACGTCGCGAAGTCCTTGCCCTTGGCGGGCCCGAGGCCGACGGTCATCTCGCGGCGCTGGATGTCGCGCGCGCTCCAGTCGTTGAGCAGCGTGTAGCCGGCGATCTCGGCGTCTTCGCCGATCACGGCGGCGATCTCGAGCTCGAAGTCCAGCCACTCGCAGTGCGCGGGGCGGCGCACGGGCTCGCGCGGGCCTTGGATCGAGGCGGGGTTGGAGAAGTAGAAGACGGGCGCCTCGTACCAGGCCTCCGGGATCTCGCTCGAGCCCCGCAGCCGCGCGCCCGTCGCGACGTGGCCCTCGTAGGCGAAGAAGTCGCGGACGCTCGGCGGCTCGGGGATCGGCGCGAGCAGCCGGACGTCGGCGAGCGCATGGTCGCGCCCGGCCGGCTCGTGGCCATCGCCGCGCAGCCAGTCGAGCATCGTGGGCGCCGCGAGCTCGACCACCCGCGCGTCGTCGCCCTCGCCGTCGAGGCGGCCGACACGGACCGAGCTGTGGGGATCGCGGAACGTCACGAGGCGCATGGGGCGGGACGCTAGCCGGTACGGCCGGAAGGGCGCGCAGGCGGCTTCCCGACCGACGATTGGAGCGGGAATCCTGGGTTACCACTAATCCGTTCCTGTAGGGCGATGAAGTCGGCGCTCTCCGTGTCTTGTTGGAGCTAAGGAATCATTTGTTACCTCTGTACTTGACATCGGTAGACTGCCTTGTCTAGGCTCGCGGCAATCGTTCCGAAAACACCGACGGTTCCTCAATCTCCGGGTCGAGGTCGCAGGCGTTCGGATCGACGTTGTGGGAGAGAGATGACATCTCGTCAGGCCGCAGCGGCCTGATCGAGACAGGACAGCAAGGAATCTGCTTTGGGTCAGACGGTCTCGAGCGCGGCGCCCGCCGCGTTCACGAAGTGCTGCGCGCTTCCGGCGCGTGGCGCCACACAGGTGTCGAGAGGCTCGTCCGCGCAGGACGGGGCCCGTGCCGTCGCGGGGGCCGCGCGCCACTTGCGCCGGACCACCCTCTGCTGCCCGGGCCATGTCGTTGGCCGCTGCGCCGATGCCCCCAACCCATCGATCGTCACCGCCGGATGACCCAAGGGCCCATGACTTCCACCCGCACGACCAACACCACGAGAAGGACGACCTGCATGCCTGACTGTTTGGTTGATGCCGGCGCTGCCGCGCCGGGCGTGTCGCTTCGCCCCCTGAGTTTGGGGCGGCTTGTCACGCTCGCCGCCCTCGCGCTGCTCATCTTCGGTGCGGCATCGGCATCGGCCTTCCAGACGCATGTGTTCTCGGCGAGCTTCGGGAGCGCGGGTTCGGGTGCCGGTCAGGTGTCGTCTCCTTCGGGTGTCGCGGTCAACGCCACCACGCATGACATCTACGTGGCCGATACGGCGAACTTCCGGGTCGATCAGTTCTCGTCGGCCGGCGCGTTCATCCGTGCCTGGGGCTGGGGCGTCGCCGATGGCCTTCCGGCCCTCGAGACGTGCACGCTCTCCTGCCAGGCCGGACTCTCAGGCTCCGGCGTGGGACAGTTCACGACCCCGACGTTCATCGCCGTCGACAACTCCGCCGGAGCCTCCGCAGGCGATGTCTACGTGGGCGACACCGGCACCAACCAGGTCCAGAAGTTCGATGCCGCCGGCAGTCTGACCACCGCTTGGGGGAGCGGTGGTCAGCTCGACGGCTCCACCGCCACGGACGGTCCCTTCGGCGCTCTCGCGGGCATCGCCATCGACACCACCGGCAACCTCAACGTCTTCGACACCAACACCCGGCTCTTCCGCTTCGCCCAGGACGGCACCTTCACCACCGACTTCACCACCGCCCGCGGCACGTCGGCCCTTGGCCTCGGCGTCGATGACTCAGGCAACTTCTTCAAGGTCAACGGCTCGCCGAGCGTCGAGAAGTTCCTCTCCGACGGCACCGACGTCGGCCAGGTGAGCGGAGGCGATTCGTTTGCCACCGGTATCGCGGTCGACCCCTCCAGCGGCAGCCTCTATCTCGATAACCAAGGCCTCTCCGTGCAGCGATTCGCATTTGACGGCTCCGGGGGTGTGGTCGGCACCGGCTGCACGCCGGCTCCCGACGGCGGGTGCCCGGCCACCGACTCCTTTGGCGACGGTCATCTCACTGCCGCCACCGCCCTCGCCGCTGATGCGTCCGACCACACGATCTACGCCGCCGACCCCGGGGCCGACCAGATCGTCGCGTTTGCGGCCTCGGTGATTCCCGACGTCACGACCGATCCTGCGACCGCGCCGCAGAAGACCACCGCGACCCTCAACGGCCATCTCGATCCCGCCGGCGGCGGTGACATCTCCGACTGTCACTTCGACTACACCAACGACGCCACCTTCCAATCTCAGGGCTATACGGGCGCCTCCACGGTTGCCTGCGACCAGGCCACCCCGATTTCCTCTCCTGCTGCGGTAACTGCCGGGCCCACGGGCCTCACCAATGCCACGACGTACCACTTCCGTCTCGTGGCCGTCGATGCCCAGGGGACCAACCGCGGAGCCGACCAGACCTTCACCACCAGCCCGCCGCTCGACCTCACGATCGCACCAGCTGCGCCGGTCGGCACGACCACCGCGACCCTCAACGGCCACGTCGACTCCAGCGGCGGCGGTGACATCTCCGACTGTCACTTCGACTACACCGACGATGCCTCGTTCCAGGCCAACGGATTCACCGGCGCCCTTACCGCCCCCTGCAGCCAGGCGTCCCCGATCTCGTCGCCGACCGACGTCTCCGCCGATCTCACCGGTCTGGCCCCGGGCACCGACTACCACGCCCGCCTCGTCGCCACCAACGGCGACGGCACCACCCACACGGCCGATCAGCCCTTCCGCACCACCGGCCCCGCGATCGGGGACGAGTGGTCCAGTGAGGTTGGTGTCACCGACGCCATCCTCAACGCTCGCATCAACCCCAAGGACTCCAGCACCACCTACCACTTCGACTACGGCACCGACACCTCCTACGGTCAGAGCGCCCCCGCCTCCGACGCCACGCTCGGCTCGGGTTCGCAAGACCTGATCGCCACGCAGCTCATCGCCGCGCTCAGCCCGGCCACCACCTACCACTACCGCGTCGTCTCCACCAACGCCACCGGGACGAGCGAGGGCCCTGACCGCTTCTTCACCACCCGGCCGACCACCTCGGCCGCCTCCGACACCTGCCCCAACGCCGCCCTGCGCACCACGTACGCGGCTTACCTGCCTGACTGTCGCGCCTACGAGCAGGTCTCCCCGACCGACAAGAACGGCGGCGAGGCCGGCGTCATCGTCCAGGGCGCCGAGCACGACATCTCCCGCGTCGCCGCTTCTGGCGATGGGCTGGCCTGGGCGAGCTTCGCGAACGCGCTGGCCGGCAGCGCCGGTGCTCAGACCCAGAACACCATGCTCTCTCGTCGTGGCACCACCGGCTGGACGACCAACGACATCACCCCGCCCATGAAGTTCCCGAGAGCCCTCATCAGCGCCCCGTGGTTTCTCCTCGCCTTCACCGATGAGCTCGACAAGGGCCTCACAGACACCGGCCCCTATCCAAACCTCAGCCCCGACGCCACCGGCGGCCAGAACAACATCTACCTATCCGATCTGTCCGATCCCGCCCATCCTTCCTATCAGGTTGTCACCCCGGCGATACCGAATGGCCGTTTCGCGGTGCTCGGGGGCACATCGGCCGATCTGACCCACATTGTCTTCTCGGCGCCTGAGGCCCTCACGCCGAACGCCGTTCCCGGCGGCGCGGACAACATCTACGAGCGGGTGGGCGGGCAACTCCGCCTCGTCAACGTCGATCCCTCGGGCACCCCGATACCGGCCGGCAATGGGGCCGGCGGCACAGGCCCATACGGGGGTTCCAGCCCTCGCGTTGTCTCCACCGATGGCTCGCGCATCTTCTGGGAGGGCCTGGACGGCAACCTCTACGTCCGTGAGAACGCCACCACCACGACCCAGCTGGACGCCTCTCAGGGCGCCGGCCCCGGCGGCGGGGGCTCTTTCTACACGGCCAGCCCCGACGGTTCCATGGTCATCTTCAGGGCGCCGGCCTCCTCTGCGCTCACCTCAGACACGGTTCCCGGCAGCGGCCCGAACCTCTATCGCTACGACCTCAACACCGGCACCCTCACCGACCTCACCCCGGCGCCTGATGTCCAGCTCATCGGCTTCTCCGGCTCAAGCGACGACACCAGCTACGCCTACTTCGTCGCCAACGGCGACCTCGACGGCGCAGGCCCCGCCACGCCGGGCGACTGCGACAACGCCAACCACGGAACCTGCAACCTCTACCTCTCCCACGCCGGCACCACCACCTTCATCGCCCGCCTGGGTGCGAGCGACGCGCAGGATTGGCAGGTCTTCGACAACCAGGGCGGAGGCGCACCGACCGGGCCCGTCGTCACGACACCGGACGGGACTCATTTCGCCTTCCAGTCCCAAGGCAGCCTGACCGGCTACGACAACACGCCTGCGACAGGTCCCGCCTGTGGCCGGGACTCGGACGGTCAGCAGTTCCTCGGCCGCTGCCCCGAGGTCTACCTCTACGACGCCACCTCCAACCATCTGAGCTGCCCGTCGTGTAACCCAACCGGCGGCCGTCCCCGCGGACCTTCCACCCTTCAGATCGGGCACGAGGGCGACTTCGTCGGGACGCTTCAGCACCGCCCGCGCGACATCGCCGACGATGGCACCGTCTTCTTTCAGAGCTTTGACCGGCTGGTCTCGCGCGACACCAACGCCAGCCAGGATGTCTACGAATGGGCCGGCGGTCAGGCCAAGCTCGTTTCATCCGGTACGAGCTCCGACAACGCCATCTTCCTCGACGCCACCCCTGACGGCTCCGGTCTCTTCTTCCTCACCCGCGACCGGCTCGCAGGGCAAGACGTCGACCAGAGCTTCGACATCTACGACGCTCGAGTCGACGGTGGTCTCGCCTCCCAGAGTCCACCGCCGGCCGTGTCCTGCAGTGGTGAGTCGTGCAAGGGCGCGCCGGTGGGCCCGCCGCTGCCTGAGAACGCGGCCACCGTCACGTTCACGGGTCCTGGGAACGCCGCGCCCGCGACGGTGAAGGCGGTCCCGAAGGTCAAGGTCACCCACACGATGGTGTCGGGCTCGCGCTTCGTGCTGACGGTCAGGGCGCCCGGCAAGGGCTCGATCACGATCTCGGGCGCGGGCATCAGGACCATCCACAAGAGCTTCGCGAAGGCCGGCTCCTACAAGGTTGCCGTCACCTTGAGCGCCGCCGGCAAGCGAACGCTGAAGCGAAGGCACCGGTTGAAGCTCAGCGCGCGGGTCGGTTACGCGCCGGCTCAAGGGACCGCGTCGTCGGCGACGGTCGCGCTGACGCTCAAGAACGGGGCCTCCAAGTGAGCGTCTCTTCCGTGATCACCGACGCGAGCCGAACCCGAAAGGTCCGTATGACACGCCTGAACTTCCCGATTGCCCGGCGCGTGAGCCTGCTCGCGCTCCTGACCGCGCTGGTGGTTGCCGGCCCGGCCGTGGCCGATATCAGCCGTCAGCCGGCCGGCTCGTTTGGCAGCTTCTCGGGTCACAGCCCGCAGGCGCTGACGGTCGACCAGCACAACGGCGACGTCTACGCCCTCGATCCCGCCAACGGCAAGCTCCATCGCTTCACCGCGACCGGGGCGCCGGACAACTTCACCGCCGGCCCCGGCGCGGGCACCAACACCATCGCCGGCCTGCCGCTGGCCTCGACCGACCTCCGCCTCGCGCAGGTTGCGATCGACCGCTCCGGTGGCCCGGCCGACGGTGACATCTACGTCGCCGATGGCTCCGGCTCCGCCGTCCGCGTCTTTGGCAACGATGGCGCTCCGCTCACGACCCTGAACGGCTCCGGCACGCCGGTCTCCGGCTACGGCTTCGCCTGCGGCGTCGCCGTTGATCAGGCCAACGGAGACGTCTACGTCGGCGACTACGTGGGGCAGGCCGTCTGGCGCTACACGCCCTCGAGCTCGACCCCCTCGGAGTCCGACTACTCCGGCGGTATCGCGACCGCCACCACCCCGTGCGGTGTCGTCGCCGCCGCCGGCAAGGTCTACGCGGGTGACACCTACGACCAGATCGACATCGAGCGCTTCGACGCCTCCGACTTCACGACCGGTCCGCCGCCGACCCCGACGCCGGCGATCGTCGACGCCAATCACCCGACCGCGCTGGCTGTCGATCCCGTCACCGGCGATCTCTACGCCGACGGCGTTCTCAACGATTACGCGGGAACCCAGCGGGTCACCGTCTATGACTCCAGCGGCACGCTCCTCTACCGTTTCGCGCCGGATATCGAAGGCTCTGCTGGGGTTGCCGTCAAGGCGGGCGGTCAGGCCTATGTCTCCGACCCCACCAACAACCGCATCGACGCCTTCACTCCACCGGGGCTTTCGCCCGGCTTCGGCTTTGCCAGCTTTGACGGCGCCGCCGACACGCAGGCCGGCTCACCGGTGACGCAGGCCGGCTCCCATCCCTTCCAGGCCACGACCAGCTTCTCCCTCAACCCCGCCTTCGCTCCCACGGGATATCGCTACCCGGACGGCGACCTCAAGGACCTGCGGGTCGACCTCCCGCCCGGCTTTGTCGGCGACCCCGACGCCACCCCCCACTGCACGCAGGTTGACTTCAACGGTGATTTCTCCCTGGGGATTGGCGGTTGTCCCGACGACACGGTCATCGGATATGTCCACCTCGTCCTCGCGGCGGGCTCCAACGGCTCGGACGAGATCGATCCGATCTGGAACCTCGACCCTCCGCCCGGCCGCCCGGCCCAGTTCGGCTTCATCTCTTCGGTCGCTCCGGTCCGCCTCGACGCCGCGCTCCGCACCGGCGGTGACTACGGCCTCACCGTCAAGGCCGACAATGTCAACCAGACCTACGCGCTGCTCCGGTCCGAAGCGACCTTCTTCGGCGTGCCCGCCGATCCTGCGCACGATCAATTCCGCGGCATCTGCGTCAAGACGCCCGACGCTGACTCCTGCCCCTCCGATCAGCCGCTGAAGCCGTTCCTCACGCTTCCCACCTCCTGCACGGGTCCCGTCACGACCACGATCCGTGCCGATTCGTGGGAGAACCCTGGTGTCTTTGCGAGCCGGTCCTTCCTGAGTCATGACAACGTGGGCAGCCCGATCGGCGGGACCGGTTGTGATCGGCTTGACTTCACGCCGTCGATCACCGTCCAGCCCGACGTCACCGTTGCGGATTCCGCCACGGGCCTGCATGTCGACCTCCGCATTCCCCAGGCCGGCCTCCAGGACACCGACGGCCTCGCCGCCGCCGATCTGAAGAAGGCCGTCGTCACCCTTCCCGAGGGCGTCTCGGTCAACCCGTCCTCGGCCGACGGTCTTGATGCCTGCACTCCGACGCAGGTCGACATCCATGGCCCGGGCGCGGCGCACTGCCCTGACGCGGCGAAGGTCGGCTCGGTCGAGATCGACACGCCGCTGCTGGATCACCCGGTCAAGGGCGCGGTGTATCTGGCGGCCCAGAACGACAACCCGACCGACTCGGTGCTGGGGATCTACATCGCGGTTGACGATCCGCAGTCGGGGATCGTGGTCAAGCTCGCTGGCAAGGTGCATGCCGACCCCGCCACCGGGCAGTTGACGACCACGTTTGACGACAACCCGCAGCTGCCCTTCAGCGATTTCAAGCTGGACTTCTTCGGTGGGCCGCGTGCGGCGCTGGCCACCGCAGATGGCTGTGGGACGTTCTCGACGGTGACGGCGTTGTCGCCGTGGAGTGGCACGCCGGCCAAGACGCCGGGCGACAGCTTTGCGGTCAACGCCAACTGCGCGGGCGGGTTTGCCCCGTCGTTTACGGCCGGTACGACCAATCCGTCGGCAGGGCATGCGACGGGCTTCACGTTGAAGGTCACCCGGGCTGACGGTCAGCAGCACGTCAAATCGGTGACCACGACGCTGGCGCCCGGTCTGCTGGCCAATGTCGGGTCGGTGCCGTTGTGCTCTGACAGCGATGCGGCGTCGGGCACGTGCAGCGACGCGTCGCAGGTCGGCACGACCGATGTGGCGGCGGGTCCGGGCAGCAACCCGTTCCACGTGGCGGGCAAGGTGTTCCTCACCGGGCCCTACAAGGGCGGGCCATACGGCTTGTCGATCGTCACGCGGGCGATCGCCGGCCCGTTTGATCTCGGGACGGTGGTGGTGCGGGCCGCGATCAACGTCGACCCGATCGACGCGCACGTGACCGCGGTCTCTGATGACGTGCCCAACATCCTGGATGTGAAGGGTGATGATGGTGAGACCGATGGATTCCCGTTGCGGGTTCGGTCGATCAGCGTGAACATGGATCGTCCGGGTTTCATGCTCAACCCGACGTCCTGTGACCCGATGGCGATCTCCGGCACGCTGGGCTCCTGGGAGGGTGGCTCGGCTGCGGTGGGCTCGCGGTTCCAGGTTGGCAACTGCAGCTCGCTGGCCGTTGCGCCGAAGCTGGCGCTGAGCTTGACGGGCAAGGGCCAGACCACCGACGACAAGCACCCCGGTGTGCACGCGGTGCTGACGCAGACGCCCGGCCTGGCGAACCTCAAGAAGGTCGAGGTGACCCTGCCGCTCAGCCTGGCGCTGGATCCTGACAACGCCCAGGCGCTGTGTGAGTTCGCCGATGGCTCGAAGGTCGAACCGACCTGTCCGAAGGCCAGCATCGTCGGACACGTCACGGCCGAGTCGCCGATTCTCGACGGGCCGCTGACCGGGCCGGTGTACTTCGTCAAGAACATCCGTGTCGATGCGAAGACCGGCCGGCAGATCCGGACGTTGCCCAAGCTGGTGATCCCGCTGACCGGGCCCAACGGGCTGCGGCTCAACCTCACCGGCCTGAGCTCGGTCCCCGACAACAAGCACCTGGTCTCGACGTTCGACCTGATCCCCGACGCACCGGTCTCGAAGTTCACGCTCGACATCGACGGCGGCAAGCACGGGATCCTCGTGGTGTCGGGCGCCAACATCTGCAAGAGCACCCAGAAGGCCACGCAGGAGGCGACGGGCCAGAACGGCAAGGTCACCGATGCGACGGTGACGATCGGCACACCGTGCACGCTGGGCGTCACCGCCTCGAGCCACACGAGCACGGCGCTCAAGCTGACGGTCGGCGGTCTCGGGGCGGGCAAGGTCGCGGTGTCGGGCAACGCCATCACCAAGACCAGCCGCACGATCGCCTCGGCGACGAGCGCGACCCTGACGGCGAAGTTGACCCGAGCGGCGCGCGCCGCCTTGGCTCACCATCGCAACGTCACGGTCAGGCTCACGATCTCCTTCACGCCCAAGGGCGCCAAGAAGGCCAAGATCATGCACAAGACGCTGACGATCCACGGCGCGTCGAAGTCCGACAAGAAGTGATGTCGGCCGGCTCAGGATCGTGCCGGCGCTCATAAAGGTCTGAGAACGAAGAAAGCCCCGCGCTGTGCGGGGCTTTCTCCGTTCATGCGCCGAAGAGGACTCGAACCTCCACGGGGGAATCCCCCCACAAGGCCCTCAACCTTGCGCGTCTACCAATTCCGCCACCGGCGCGTGACAGGCGGTCGTCAGTCTACCGAGAGGGGGCGATCGGCGACGTTGGCTTGATTCCGTCTGAAGAGCCCGCTACCTTCACGAACACATGTTCGACCGAGACGCGAGTGGCGAAAGGTGACCCCGGTGGATCTGACCAAGCGCCAGCAGGAGATCTTCGACTTCATCAAGCGGTATTCGGCCAAGCACGGATACCCGCCCACGGTGCGGGATATCGGCAAGGCCGTCGGCCTCGCGTCGTCCTCCACGGTGCACGCGCATTTGGCGAACCTCGAGAAGCTCGGGCTGTTGCGGCGGGATCCGTCGAAGCCGCGGGCGCTCGAGCTCCTGGACAAGGCGTCGTCGGCGGTCGGCGATGCGGTGGACAACGTGCGGTCGCTCGTGCGGCCGGCGGGGCTGCCGCTGGTCGGCTCGGTCGCCGCGGGCCAGCCGATCCTGGCCGAGGAGAACATCGAGGAGTACGTGGAGGTTCCGCCGGTCGCCGGCGGCGACAAGGGCGAGTATGTCCTGCGCATCCGCGGTGAGTCGATGAAGGACGCGGGCATCCTGGAGGGCGACTACGTCGTCGTCCACAAGCAGGAGAACGCCTCCGACGGCGACATCGTCGTGGCGTTGGTGGGGGAGGAGGCGACGGTCAAGCGGTTCTTCCGCGAGACCGACCACATCCGCCTTCAGCCCGAGAACACGACGATGGAGCCGATCCGCTCCAAGGACGTGCGGATCATGGGCCGGGTCGTCGGACTCTTCCGGAGCGTGTGACATGAGCGCGACGCTCACGTTGGATCTCTTCCGTCCTCCGATCCTTGATCCGGTGCAGGACAGCAAGCGTCTGCGGGGCCCCGGCTTCGCGCGCGATCGCTCGCCGCGGCGGATCCCCGCCCCGGCGGTGCCGAAGGGCGGCGATCAACGCGCGCACGAATCGATGGTCCAGCAGGGCGGCGGGCCGACCCTCGACGACGTGATCGTCGGGGTCTGGGAGGGCCTTGCCGCACACCGCATCGTCGCGTGCCTGGCCTGTGGTGAGGCGATGACGCCCCGCTACAGCGCCGGGCCCGTGCCGGTCGGCGGGCGCTGTCGCAACTGCGGGACGACGATCTCCTAGGCACGGCAGGTCCGGCGAGCGTTCAGGGCTCGTCGGGCGGGGCGGGGCGGGGCGGGGCGGGGCGGGCGGGCGCGGGCGGCCGGGTCGGTCCGATCATTCGCCTGCAGTCCTTGCGTTGCGCCGCAGCGGCGCTACGCTCGGTGGGCACGCTGGACGGCTGCGGCGGGGAGAAATCCCGTCGAGGAAAGTCCGGACACCACAGGGCATGGTGGTCGGCGCAAGTCGACCCGGTGAAAGCCGCGGGAAAGTGCCACAGAGACATACCGCCGATGGCGGGGCCGCACGTGCGCCCCGCACAGGCAAGGGTGAAAAGGTGCGGTAAGAGCGCACCGCCGTCGTGGTGACATGACGTGGCCAGGCAAACCCCACCAGGTGCAAGGCCAAGCAGGACCGTTTGCAGGCTGCCCGCCAAGGTCCAGGTCGGCCGCGTAGATGGATGGTCGTCCAAGACAAGATCCGGCTTACAGGCGTGCTACGGCGAGGGCCCTCTTCGGAGGGCCCTCGCTAGTTCTAGGCCACCGCCGCGTGACGCGTAGGCTCCGCGGCGTGCGTTTCTCCCTGCTCTACGAGCACCAGCTCCCCCGTCCCTGGGAGCCCGGTGCCGAGCACCGTCTCCTGCAGGAGGCGCTCGTCCAGGTCGAGTTGGCCGACCGCCTCGGCTTCGACACCGTGTGGGCCGTCGAGCACCACTTCCTGGAGGAGTGCTCCCACTCTGCCGCGCCCGGCGTCTTTCTCGCCGCAGCGTCGCAGCGGACCAAGAGCATCAGGTTGGGCTTCGGCGTCCTGCCGCTCCCGCTCGGCTACCAGCACCCCGCGCGGGTCGCCGAGACCGCCGCGACGCTCGACCTCGTCTCCGACGGTCGGGTCGAGCTCGGCACGGGGGAGGGCTCGACCGGCGCTGAGCTCGCGGGCCTCGGGGTCGATCGTGCGACCGCGCGCGCCCAGTGGGCCGAGGCGATCACGACCGTCGCAGAGATGATGGTCGAGACCCCGTTCGCCGGCATCGATGGCGACCACATCAAGATGCCGCCGCGCAACGTCGTCCCCAAGCCGTTGCAGCAGCCGCATCCGCCGCTCTGGGTCGCCTCCACGAAGCGCGAGACGATCCGGCTCGCCGCCGAGCAGGGGCTCGGAGCGCTCAGCTTCACCTTCGCCGAGCCCGAGGAGACCAAGCCCTGGGTCGACGAGTACTACGACATCATCACCTCCGACCGCTGCGTTCCCGCCGGCTTCGCCATCAACCCCAACATCGCCGTGGCGCTGTCGATGTTGGTCCACGCCGACGAGGCCCAGGCGATCGAGCGCGGCATCGACGGCGCCCACTTCTTCGCCTATGCGCGCGGCCACTACGAGGCATTCGGCGAGCACGAGCCGGGGCGCACCTCGATCTGGGACGAGTTCCTGGCCCGCCGCGACGACGCCGGCCTCGCCCGCTCCGCCATCACCGCCGACGGCGGACCGCTCGGCGTCAAGATCCTCAACAACGGTCTGGCCTCGCTGCGCGGCGCCATCGGCACCCCCGCTCAGGTCCGTGAGCTGATCGGCCGCTACGAGACCGCCGGCGTCGACGAGCTCATGCTCTGCGTCCAGACCGGCAAGACCACCCACAACGACATCATGGAGGCATTGGAGCTCTTCGCCGCCGAGGTCATGCCGGAGTTCGCGCAGCGCCGCCCCGCGCGTGAGGAGGCCAAGCGTGAGCGGCTCGGCGATGCGCCTCGTCGCGCTCTGGAGCGCCGCGCTCCGCGCCAGACCGTCGCGCGTGGCTACGCGTTCAAGGCCGATGTCAGCGGGACCGACGCGCACGCGACCGCCGTGCCGAGCCCCGCCGCGCCCGGCGCCCTCGCCAGCACCCGACGGGCGCCGAAGGCCACCGTCGCCGCCCTGCGCCGCACCCTGGAGGCCCGCGGTGAGCACATCTTCCAGGCCTTCGTGCGGCGCGCCGGCGACGAGCGGCTCGCGCGCACGGCCGGGTCGGCGCCCGGCCTCAAGCTCCTCTTTGCCGGCATGGAGCGCCAGTTCGTCGCCGAGCGCGCGGCCGGCTTCACCGGCGACATCCAATACAACCTGCGCGCGGCCGACGGCACGCTGCGCCCCTGGACGGTCACCATCGACGGCGAGCGCGCCAGCGCGCGGCCCGGCGTCTCGGACGCCGCCAAGCTGACGCTCACCCTGTCGGTCGCCGATTTCGTGCGCATCGCCGGTCGCGATCTCGATCCGATCAAGGCGGTGCTGACCGGTCGCCTCGAGCTCGCCGGTGACTTCGCGGTCGCGATGCGGCTGGGGGAGATGTTCGGGCAGCCGGCTCCGTTCTGAAGACGCGCCGCGCCTTGCCGCTCTGTCAACGGCTCGGCCCGTCGGCCTGCACCCCGACGGCTACTGTCGCGCCATGGCAGGCACGGCCGTCACCGAGCCGCCGCCGCCGCGGCGGCTGCGCATCGCGCGCAGCATCACCATCCGCCCGTGGACGGTCCTCACGGGACTGTTCTTCGGCGTGGTCCTGGCCTTCTACTTCTGGACGGCCGTGACAAGCACGCCGATGCACTTCGACAAGGCGGGCAGCAGCAACTACGGGTTGATCGCCGATGCTCTGCGTCACGGTCAACTCGCGCTGCGCATCAAGCCGCCGCAGGCGCTGCTGGATCTGCCGAACCCGTATGACCCGAACGCCAACGCCCAGTTCCGCAACGCGGGGCTCCACGACCTGAGCCTCCACAACGGGCACCTGTACGCCTACTGGGGGCCGACGGCGGCGATCGTCCTGTTCGCGCCGTTCCAACTCATAGGCATCGAGATCCCGCAGAGCCTCGCGGTCGTCCTCTTCGGCTTCCTGGGTTTCCTCTTCTCGGCGATGGCCCTGCGCTTCCTGGTGCGCCGGTTCCTGCCCGACACCCCGCGCTGGGCACTTGCGGCGTCGACCGTCTTCCTGGCCTTTGCCAACGGCATGCCCTTCGTCCTGCGAAGGCCCTCGTTCTACGAGGTCGCGATCACCTGCGGGCTGTGCTTCGCGATGCTCGGCGTGTGGCTGCTGGTGACCGGATGGTTCGGGCCGCGGCCGTCGCGGCGCCGGCTGGCGGCCGCCAGCCTGGCCTTCGGGCTGGCGCTCGACTCGCGCGCGACGCTCGGCGCGCTGGCCATCGTCCCGCTGGTGCTGGCGCTGGTCGCCTGGCGCCGCGCGGCCTGGCCGGAGGGTCTGACCCGGCGCCAGGCGGTCATCGCGCTGACGGTCCCGTTTGTGGCCTGTGGCCTTCTGCTCGCGGCCTACAACGCCGCACGATTCGGCTCACCGACGGAGATCGGTCAGAAATACCAACTGGCTGGCCTCAACCCGGCCGACCTGAAGACGTTCGACCCGGCCTTCATCCCGTCCGGGTTGTTCCTGTACCTGCTCGCGCCGCCCCGCCCGATGGCATTGTTTCCCTTCATCCAGCTGTCGTGGCCGCCGACGCTGCCGTGGGCGACGCCGGACGGCTTCGACTACACCGAGGCGACCGGCGGGGCGCTCATCCTCGCTCCACTGTTTCTCTGGATCCTGCTGTTGCCGCTCGTCGCCCGGCGCATGGTGCCGGAGCTGCGCCGGACCGTGATCGGGCTGGTAGCGGCCGGTGCGGTCATCGTGCTGGCGATGTCCTTCATCTTGGCGGGCACGACGCAGCGCTACGTGGTCGACTTCATGGCCTTGCTCTCGCTGCCGGCGCTGCTGATCTGGCTGGCGACGTTCACGCAGGCCAAGCGTGGGAGCTGGCGCCGCCGGCTGGGGGCTGGCAGCGGCCTGCTCGTCGTGGTGTGGGGCTCGTTGGCCGGGATCGCCCTGGGCTTCACCGGCTACTACAACTTCCTCGAGGCCAACCACCCGAAGCTCTACCACCAATTGGAGGACACGTTCGCCCCGATCTCCGCGCTGGAAACCCGGATCGCGGGGCGCGCGGTCATCGGGACGGTCTCCTCGCCCTACGGCTCCGGTCCCGGCGCGAAGACGTGGGGATCGCTGGGAGACGGTGAGGGCGCGAACTTCTATGTCTCCCCGATTCCGGCGGTGGCGGTCGTCACGCTGGCGGTGCCGCGCGCGGGCACCTATCACCTGCGGGGGGTGATCGGCCCCGGATCGGGTGCGGTCGCCGGTGCCGCACCGGTGGTGACGGTCGGGCACGCGGGCGAGCCCAGCCGCTCGTTGAAGGTCACGGCGGCGGAGGGCATCGATGTTCCGTTGAAGCTGAAGGCCGGCGTCTCGCGGATCGTCTGGTCGGCCACGGCGAAGCGACTGAGCAGCCCGCTGGTGATCGGGGTTCAGAGCCTGGCGATCACCGGTCCGGACGACTGATCGTCTGCCGGAGACGCTCCGGTTGTGACTGAATTCCGGGGTGAGATGGGCTTGCTCCGGGCTACACAGGATGCGAACATGTGTTCGCATTGATCCTCGCCGTCCTCCTCTCCCGTTTCGAGCTCGTCATCGCCGCCGGCGGTCGCGAGGTCCTCGCGCGGGGCCCCGCGGCGTTGGCACCCGAGCCCGGGCGTGAGCAGCGCGTCGGCGAGGTCTCGCCGTCAGCCGAAACCTTCGGCGTGCACGCGGGGATGCGCCTCGGCGAGGCGCTGGCGCGGTGTCCGTCGCTGGCGCTGATCCCACCGGATCCGATGGGCGTCGCCGATGCGTGGGAGAAGGTCGTCGCGCGGCTGGAGTCCGTTGGCGCGGCGGTGGAGAGCGAGGCGCCGGGGCTGGCGTTCTTCGATGCGGCGGCGCTCGGGCGCTTGCACGGCGGGCGAGAGGCGAGTGATCCGGCGGCGGCGCTGCGGGCGCGGGCGGCAAGCGCTCCACCGCCGTGGTTGGCCGGCGTCGTGGCGGCGGTGCGCGTTGCGTTGCGACTGCCCGCGCGGATCGGCGCGGGGCCGTCACGGTTCTGCGCGCATGCGGGTGCGGTGCGTGCGCGGTCGCGTCGAGCTGAGCTGGTGGATGGCGCCGCGGGCCTGGCTGCCGAGCCGATCACGCTGTTGCGGCGCCGGCCGGAGGTCGAGAGCGTCGTCGAGCCCTTGTGGCGTCTGGGGATCACAACGCTTGGACAGCTCGCGGCGCTGCCGCGTTCGGTGGTCGCCGATCGCTTCGGCCGGACGGGCGAGCGCGCGCATGATCTCGCCCGCGGGCGTGACGACGAGCTGCGTCCACGGGTCCCGGGAGAAGTGCTGGAAGAAGTCCTGGAGCTGCCGGAGGCGGGCTCCGGAGCGCAGGTGGAGCGCGCGCTCGTGCTGCTCGTCGACCAACTGCTGGCGCGGCGCGAGCGTCGCGGTCGCACCTTGCGCGTGGTCGTCCTCGGCGCGCGATTGGTCGAGGGTGGGACGTGGCGTGAGCGGGTCGTCTTTCGTGAGCCGCTGGCCGACGCGGTCCGCATGCGCCTCGCACTCGGTCAGAAGTTGGTGTTGTTGCCGGCGCCGGCCGAGTCGCTGCGGCTGGCGGTCGAGCGCTTCGGGCCTTCCGGCGCAGGTGCCACGGCGCTGTTTGAAGATGGCTCGGCGCAGCGGACGACCCGGATGCGCGAGGCGATTCGCCAGGCGCGCGCGGTTGCGGGCCCAGGGGCTGCGCTGCGCGTGCTGGAGGTCGACCCGGACTCGCGGGTGCCGGAGCGCCAGACGGTGCTGGCGCCCTACGAGCTGTAGCCCTGCCGTGAACGGCCCCCGGCGGCTCAACCTGCCCCTGCCCGCGACCGTCCGGGCCGACGAGCGCGGGCGGCCGCTGGCGGTCGACGGTCGCGCGGTCGATGCCGTGCGCGAGTCGTGGCTGGTCGAGGATCGCTGGTGGACCGACGCGCCGCTGCGGCGGCGCTACTGGGAGGTCGTCACGACGCGCGGCGACCTGGTCGTGCTGTTTCGGGAGTTGGATCGGGTGGGAGGGTGGTACCGGCAGCGCTGAGCCTGCGCGCCGCCTGCGCAGTCTCGTGACGAACGCGTCTGGTCTCGTGACGGCTTGGGCGGAAGGGTGGAGCCATGGCTCTCCACGACCCGCGCGCGCATCGCCAGCGAGGCCAGGCGTCGGTGGAGTGGCTGGCGGTGGTCGTGCTCGTGGCGGTGATGCTCGGCCTTGGGGCGGCGCTGGCGCAGGCAGGGTACGTGGGGCGGCGGGTCACGCGCGAGCTGGCGCGGGCGATCTGCCTGGTCGGGAGCGGCGACTGCCGGCGCGATCAGGAGCCGTGCGTGGTGGGGTCGCAGGCCAACCAGCAGGGCATGACGGTGCACCTGCTCTTCTTCCGGCTGGGCGAGGACAAGCTGGGGGTGGTCGAGGAGCGCTCGGACGGGACGTTCGCCGTCACGCTGGAGGACGGGATCAAGGGCGGTCTGGAGGGGACGGGCGGGTTGCACGCGGGGGTGCGCATCGGCACGTTCGGGGTCTCGCTCGGCGGCGAGGTGACCGCCGCGCTGCTGGCGCGGCTGGGGCGCGGGCGGACGTGGATCGTGGGCTCGCGCGCCGAGGCGCAGCGGGTGCTCGCGCAGGAGGGCGACGGACGGCCGCCGGACGTGACGTCGGGGTCGGGGACGTGGGCGTCGTCGGTCGATGCTGCTGTGGGGGTCGAAGGCTTGGGGAGTGCGATCGACGTGGTGCAGGCCGGGATCGCGTTTGACCGTGCGGCGGGTTGGCGCGTCGACCGGCGGACTGGTCATCGCACCGCGTACGTGCAGGCGTCTTCGGCGGGGTCGGCCACGGTCAACGGCCGCGGCGTGCTCGGGCTGGCAGACAACGGTCAGGAGACCTACGCGGTCGAGTACGACGAGACGGAGCGCCCGGTCGACCTGCGCGTGATCGCGGCAGGCTCCTTTGCCGGCTCGCGCGATCTTCCGGCGGTGGTCCAGCCGGTGGCCGGTCTGCTGGAGACGGGTGCCGGCGAGGATGAGCGCGACTACGAGGTCACCGGCCACCTCGATCTGACCGACGCGGGGAACCTCGCGGCCGCGCGCGAGCTGCTGAACGCCATCGCGAGCCGACGTGCGACGGCGGCGCCCGAGCAGGCGCTGCGCCGGCGGATCGATGAGCACGGCACGGTGCAGGCACGCGTTCTGGCGACCCAGAGCAAGGAGCGCGGCATGAGCTTCGACTTCACGGGCGGGCCGGGCAGCTTCAGCGCTCAAGCGCAGATCCAGCGGCGCTCGCAGCAGGTGCTGGCTGCGACCTCACGCGGGCTCGACGGGCAATGGATCACGCGGACCGACTGCGTGGCGGCATGATCGACGGCGTCGACCTCGTATGCGAACATGTGTTCGTGTCCTACGTCGAGCTCCACTGCCATTCGGCCTTCTCGTTCCTGGATGGCGCCTCGCTGCCCGAGGAACTGGTCGTGGCGGCGCTGGAGCGTGGGCATCGGGCGCTGGCGTTGACCGACCACAACTCGGTCTCGGGGTCGATGGAGTTCGCTCAGGCCGCGACATCGCTGGGATTGCGCGCGATCCATGGAGCGGAGGTGGACCTGGTCGACCCGGGAACGGCGCACGCGCAGCGCGAGGGCGCGGTGCTCGGCGACGCCGAGCAGGCGGCGCGCTGGACGCGGCACGTCACCCTGTTGGTTCGCGACGCGCGCGGCTGGCGCAACCTCTGCCGGCTCCTCACGCGGGCGCACGCGCGGACGCGCGAGACGCCGGGCCGGCGGCGCGTGCTCGCGCCGATGCTGACGGTCGCCGATCTCGCTGCGCACACCGATGGCCTGGTCTGCCTATCGGGCTGTGCCGATCGCGGCGTCCACGACGAGCCGACCGCCCGCGCGCTGCTGGCGGCCTTCGGGCGCGACGCGTTCCGGATCGAGCTGCAGCGTCCGTTTCACCGTGACGACCGAGCACGCAACCGGGATCTGGCCGAGCTGGCCGGACGGCTCGGGGTCCCATGCGTGGCGACGGGCAACGTCCACGCCCACGAGCCGGCGCGTGCGCGGCTGCAGGACGTGTTCGTGGCCGTCCGCGAGCACACGACGCTGGATGCCTCCGAGCCGCTGCGACGCGGCAACCACACGCACGTGCTCACGACGCCGGCAGCGATGGCGGCGCGCTTCGAGGGCCATCCCGAGGCGGTGGCCGAGACGGAGCGCCTGGCCGCCACGTTGGTCTTCGACCTCACCGCCGACCTCGGCTACCGCTATCCGGGCGCCGGGGAGGACGGGACTGACCGCACGCTCGCCGAGGTCTGCGCCGCGTCCTTCGACACGCGCTACCCGGCGGGCAGCGTCCTGCGGCCGACTGCGACGGCGCGGCTGGACCAGGAGCTGGCGCTGATCCGCGACCTCGGGCTGTCGGGGTTCTTCTTGCTGCATCACGAGATGCTCGAGCTGGCGCGCGACGTGGCGCGGGAGGTGCGCGGCAACGCCGCGGCGCGCAGCCTGCTGCCGCCGGGTCGCGGGCGCGGCTCCTCGGTCTCCTCGATCGTCTGCTACCTCACGGGCCTCTCGCACGTCGATCCCATCGCCAACGACCTTCACCTCGGACGTTTCCTCAATGAGGAGATCACGTCGTTGCCCGACATCGACCTCGACTTCCCGCGGGATGTGCGCGCGGTGCTGATCCCGCGGGTGCATGAGCACTTCGGACAGGAGAAGGCGGCGCTGGTCGCGGCGTTTCCGACCTACCGGGCGCGCGGTGCGATCCGCGAGCTGGGCAAGGCTTTGGGGTTGCCACCGGGAGAGATCGAGCGGGTCGCACGGTCGTCGGAGGCGTTCTCGGCGCAGACCGTGGACAAGGACATCGCCGTGGCATTGGGCAAGGGCCGTCAGGCCGAAGGCCGCTGGCGCTGGCTGGCCGAGCTGGCCGCCGAAGCCCATGGCCTGCCGCGCCATCTCAGCCAGCACTCGGGCGGGATGATCGTCGCGACGCGTCCGCTCATCGACTGCTGTCCCGTCGTGCCCGCCGCAATGGAGGGACGGCAGATGGTGATGTGGGACAAGGACTCCTGCGGGGACGCCGGCTTCTTGAAGATCGACCTGCTCGGGCTCGGGATGCTGTCGGCCGTCGAGCGCTGCGTGGAGATGATCGCCCTGCGCCGCGACGAGCGGGTCGACCTGTCGCGGATCGCGATGGACGACAAGGCGACCTTCGACTGCATCAAGAGCGCCGACACGACGGGCGTCTTTCAGATCGAGAGCCGGGCGCAGATGGGCTCGCTGCGCCGCACGCGCCCCGGGACGCTGGAGGAGCTCACGATCCAGGTGGCGATCGTCCGGCCCGGGCCGATCGTCGGCGGCGCGGTCAACCCCTACATCGAGCGGCTGCAGCGGCTGCGGGTCGATCCGGACTTCGAGGTGCCCTATGACCACCACTCGCTGGAGCCCGTGCTGAAGGACACGCTTGGGACGATCATCTTCCAGGATCAGGTCATCGAGGTTGCGGCGGCGTTCGCGAAGCTGTCGCCAGGTGAGGCCGAGGGGTTGCGCAAGGCGATGAGCCGCAAGCGCTCGGCGGCGGCGATCGAGGCCTACCACGAGCGCTTCGTGCAGCAGGCGATGCAGGCGTGGCCCGATGTCGACGAGCAGCTCGCCGAGCGCGTGTGGCACATGGTCAAGGGCTTCTCGGGCTTTGGCTTCCCCAAGGCCCATGGCGCGGCGTTCGGCCTGCTGGCCTACCAGTCGACCTACCTGCGCGTGCACTACGGCCCCGAGTTCCTGGCCTCCCTGCTCGATGAGCAGCCGATGGGCTTCTACCCGCCCGACGCGCTGGTCCACGAGGCGCAGCGGCGCGGGATCGCGGTGCTGGCGCCCGACGTCAACCACAGCGCCGTGGGATGCACGGTTGTAGATGTCGACGGCGCGGCTGCGGTGCGGATCGGGCTCGCCTACGTGATGGGCGTGCAAGCCGACGACGTCGAGGCGCTCGTCGCCGAGCGCGAGGCTGCCGGGCCGTTTCGGACGGTCGAGGAGCTCGCGTCGCGCGCTGGGGTGGCCCGCCCCGCGCTGGAGCAGCTCGCGTGGTCGGGCGCGTGCGATGCGCTGGCGGGCGGCTCGCGGCGGCGCGCGCTGTGGGAGCTCGGGGTGGCGGCGCCGGGCAAGCGGCTGCTGACGTCGGTGACGGTCCCGTCCGGACGGCGGACGCGCGCCGACCTGGGGACGCAGCTTGCCTTGCCGCTGAGCGTGGGGGAGGCGCCGGCACTGCCGGGTCTCACCGGGTGGGAGGCGATGATCGCCGACTACTCGACCACCGGGCTGACGACGGCCGAGCATCCGCTGGGCCTGCTGCGGGCCGAGCTGCGCGCGAAGGGGATGGTGGCCAACGGCGACCTCAAGCGGCTGGGTCACGGGACGGCGGTGCGGCTCGGCGGGCTGGTCGTCGCGCGGCAGCGGCCGGGGACCGCCAAGGGCGTCTGCTTCCTGCTGCTGGAAGACGAGACGGGAACGATCAACCTGATCGTGCCGCCGAAGGTCTACGAGCGCGACCGTGTCGTGGTGCGCGCCGAGCCGCTGGTGGTGGCCGAGGGCGTGCTGGAGCGCCATGCGTCGGCGGGCGGGGCGATCAACGTCGTCTGCCGGCGGCTGGTGCGCCTGGACGCCAGCGGCCATCTGCAGGCCCGGCCGGCAGCCGACGTCGTCGAGCTGGTCCGCGAGGAGGCGCAACGGGCGGCGGTCGGCGAGGGCGAGGAACTGGCCGCGACCGGCACCGGGGACTTCCGTGCGGTGGCGCCGGCGGCACAGAGCTTCGCGTCGGGACGGCGACGATGAGGGGCTCGAAGGCGCTGGTGGGGACGGTTGCTGCGGCCCTCGCGGCGGCCGCCGCGGTCCGGGGTCAGAACCAGGACTTGCGCTGGGGACCGGGTCACCGGATAGGGTGCCGCACGTGATCGGCACCCTGGTGTTCGTCCTCGCCTTCCTCGCCATCGGCCTCTCGGTCGTGCTGGCGGCGATGCGGAGCGGCCGGCCCCCCGCGGGGTCGCGCCCTGAGACGCGTGGCACGCGCCGCGCCTGGGGCCTCGGCATCGCGCTCGTCGTCCTCGTGGTCGGCGTCGGCGTGCCGTTGCTCATCCTCGTCTCCAACGGCGAGGATCACGCCAAGCAAGGCGCCGGTGGAGTGGACCTCAACGCGTCTCAGACCACGGGTCGCCAGCTCTTTGCCGAGAAGTGCGCGACCTGCCACACGCTCGCCGGCTCCAACGCCGTCGGCCGCGTGGGCCCGAACCTCGACACGCTCAACGGCGGCGACCTCAAGCCCGCCTTCGTGCTCGACGCGATCGAGCACGGCCGCGCCCGCGGTGCCGGCCAGATGCCTGCCGGCCTGCTCTATGGCGCGGACGCCAAAGACGTCGCGAACTACGTCGCAACGGTTGCTGGTCGGTAGCTGAGGCGCGCTTCGACGCGCCGCGCGTCCGCTCGAACACCTGTCAAGAGCGAATGCGCACGAGGTCGGCAACTCGACTTGAGGTCCTTGCCGGAATGTCAAGGCGGAGATTCCCGCAGGTTGCGGGAACGTTCCGTCCGACGCATGCCTGACTATGCGGTCAGTTGGCGCTTGCCATAACTCTGCGATCTAGCAGGGATTTTCGACGTTGCTACGATGCCGCCGTTCACAACCGCTGAATCCCCGTCCAGGTACGCCCGGGCGAGGAGCGGGGGACCCACGTTGCACTGGGGCGAATCGCATACCGCGTAGCGCCGCTCTTTCGGCGCGAGCCCGTCAGCTAACCCCGTAAGCCCAAGGAAGAGGACTGAGAACACTTCATGCCATCGACGGACGCGCCCAACTGGTGGGCCGACGTGCAGCAGGAACGCGAGGATCTCGCCGATCCGAGCCGTCGCCCGGCCGATGACTGGCTGGGCGAGGACATCGACTTCGCCCCACGCCGCCGCTTCACGACCGAGCGCGACGGGGTCGCCCATCCGCTGCACGGCGTCTTCGTCCCCACTGCGTCGCACGCCCCCGCCCGCGAGGCTGCCGCGACCTCCCGCACCATCGAGCTGACCCTCGACGACGGCCCGACCGTCGCGGCGACGCCCGCGGACGTGGCCCACGAGCTGGCGCACCTCAGCGCCGCCGACGACCCCTTCGCCACGCCGCCCCCGCCGGCTGGCACCCGCCGCACCATCCAGATCAAGGGCCGTCCGGCGGAGCGTCGGCTGCCCTCGATGGCCCAGCGCCACCGCGGCCGAACTGCCTCGGACCGCGTCGGCGCGCGCCCCGACCGCATCGCCCTCTGGGCCGTCGCCCTCGGCGCGATCCTGATCCTGCTCGCGGCGATGACCTCGTCCTCGCAGGCTGCGGTCGCCCATCGCGCGGCCACGGCCCCCGCCTTCTCGGCGCACGTCGTCCACGCCACCGTGCACCACGCGCCGCTGCGCGCGACGCTTCGCCCGTAGCCCGACCACCTTCGGCCACATCGCCTCCGGGGCGCGCGGGACGAGATCCCGCGCGACCCCGGCGCCGATGGCCCACCATCAGCGTCGAGGGACGACTGATGGTCCGTATCCGACCAACAGTCGTCCCTCGACCACCCCGCGGCGTGGCTCGACACATCGGCGCCCAGTTTCCGACCAGCGTGACAGCCCCGATCCTCTAGGGTCCCGGGCCATGAGCGACCAGCCGCGCACTGTGGAGGACGTCAAGGCGATCGTCGAGGAGCACCAGCTCCGCTTCATCCGCTTCTGGTTCACCGACATCCTCGGGCAGCTGAAGTCGTTCAGCATCAACGCCAACGAGCTGGAAGACGCGTTCGAGAACGGCATGGGCTTCGACGGCTCCTCGATCACCGGCTTCAACGCCATCGAGGAGTCCGACATGATCGCTATGCCGGACCCGTCGACGTTCGCGATCCTGCCCTGGCGGCCCGAGGAGCAGGGTGTCGGCCGCGTCTTCTGCGACGTGCTCACGCCCGAGCGCACGCCGTATGAGGGCGACCCGCGCCACGTCCTCCGACGGGCCCTGGACCGCATGCACACCATGGGCTTCGACACGTTCAACGTCGGCCCCGAGCTCGAGTACTTCCTGTTCAAGGACAAGAACGGCACCGAGGTCCTCGACGAGGGCGGCTACTTCGACCTCACGACGCTCGACGCCGGCTCCGACGTCCGCCGCGAGACCGTCATCGCGCTCGAGCAGCTCGGCATCCACGTGGAGTACTCCCACCACGAGGTCGGCCCCTCCCAGCACGAGGTCGACATGCGCTACGCCCCAGCGCTGAAGATGGCCGACGACTGCATGACCCACAAGATCACGGTCAAGGAGTACGCCATGAAGTACGGCTGGCATGCCACGTTCATGCCCAAGCCGCTCTTCGGCGAGAACGGCTCGGGCATGCACACGCACATGAGCCTGTTCAAGGACGGGTCCAACGCGATGTTCGACGCCGACGACCCCTACTTCCTGTCGGACATCGGCAAGGCCTTCATCGCCGGCCAGCTCAAGCACGCCCGCGAGCTGTCCTCGATCTTCGCTCAGTGGGTCAACTCCTACAAGCGCCTGGTGCCCGGTTACGAGGCGCCGGTCTACGTGGCCTGGAGTCGCCGCAACCGCTCAGCGCTCGTGCGCGTGCCGCTCTACCACCCCGGCAAGGAGAACGGCACGCGGATGGAGCTGCGCTGCCCCGACCCCGCCTGCAACCCCTACCTCACGTTCGCCGCGCTGCTGCAGGCGGGCCTGGAGGGCATCGAGAAGGGCTATGAGTTGCCCGAGCCGATGGAGAAGAACCTCTACCACTTGTCGCCCGACGAGCGCAAGCGCCTCGGCATCGAGCAGTTGCCCGAGACGCTCGGCGAGGCGGTCGAGCTGACCGCCGAGTCCGAGCTGGTGCTGCGCACGCTCGGCGAGCACATGTTCAACCGCTTCATCGAGAACAAGCGCCAGGAGTGGGAGGACTACCGCGTGCAGGTCACGCAGTGGGAGCTCGACCGCTACCTGCCGGTGCTCTAAGAGGACGGAGCGAGGAGCTCGCGGAGCTCTTCGACCCCGGTCACTGGCAGCCGGCAGGCGAAGCGCTCGCAGACGTAGGCCGCTGCCGCGCCGTCGACCGGCTCGCGGCCGGCCATCAGCTCAACGCCGTCGCCGGGCGGACCCGCGAGGACCACGCCGGGCCGCAGGCGCTCACGCACGACGGCTGCCAACGCGGCCAGCGCGGCGTCATCGTCGGCGCCCGCCAGCGCCACCTCGTGCCCCGGGCGCACCAGCAGGTCCAGCGCCACGAGCGCATGCGCGAAGGCCTGCGGATGCGGACCCATCAGCGGCGCGACCAGGCGCAGGTGGGAGACCGCGGCCTCCTCGTAGCGCGCATCGCCGGTCAGCGCGCTGAGCCGCAACAGCCCGACCGCCGCCGACGAGGAGCCCGACGGGATCGGCGCGTCCTCGATGTCGCGCCGGCGCACCACCAACTGCTCGTGGTCGCTGGAGGTGGCGAAGAAGCCGCCGCCCTCGGGGTCGGCGAAGCGCGTCAGGACCGAGTCGGCCAGGCCCCGCGCCTCGGCCAGCCAGCGCGGGTCGAAGGTCGCCTCGTACAGCGCGACCAGCGCCTCCAGCAGGAAGGCATGGTCCTCGAGGTAGGCATTCAACTTGCCTTCCCCGTTCTTCCAGGTGCGCAACAGGCGGCCGCCGGTGTCGCGCATCGACCCCATGACGAACTCCGCGGCGTCCACCGCGATGGCCAGCAGGTCCGGCCGCTCCAGGACCGCACCGGCCTCGGCAAAGGCGTGGATCGCCAACCCGTTCCAGGCGGCCAGGCGCTTGTCGTCGAGCCCCGGGCGCACCCGGCCCGCGCGCGCCGTCATCAGCGCGCTGCGGATCCGCGACCGCTGCTCCGCCGGCGGCTTGACGCCGCGCCCCGTCAGCACGTTCAGGGGTGGGTGGGATCCGGTCTGATGGTGGGGGTCAACGAAGTTCCCCTCGTCGGTCACGCCGAGCCAGGCGACCGCGGCGTCGGCGTCCTCGGTCGCGAGCACCGCCCGCAGCTCCTCCAGCGTCCACACGTAGAACTTGCCCTCGACGCCCTCGGAGTCCGCGTCCAACGCGCTCAGGAACCCACCCTCCTCGCCACGCAGCTCGCGCGCGACGAACGCCAGCGTCTCCTCGCAGACGCGCCGGAACGCCGGGTCCCCGGTCATCAACCAGCCGTGCAGATAGGCCCGCGCCAGCAGCGCGTTGTCATACAACATCTTCTCGAAGTGCGGCACCGTCCAGGTCGCGTCGACCGCGTAGCGCGCGAAGCCGCCGCCGATCTGGTCATATATCCCGCCGGCGCTCATCGCGCGCAGCGTCGCGCCCGCCATGTCACCCGCCTTGGCCGCCCACGAGCCGCCGCGCGCGGCCTGGGCCCAGAGCAGCAGCAGCGCCGAGGACGGCGGGAACTTCGGCGCGCCCCCGAAGCCGCCATGCACGCTGTCGAAGGTCGCGCGCAGGTTGCGCACCGCGTCGTCGAGTGGCTCGGTCCCCAACACCACGTCCTCGGGCGCCCGCAGCGCCGCGGTGTGCCCCAGCCGCTCGGCCATCCGCGAGCCCTGCTCGACGATCTCGTCACGTTGCTCGGTCCACGCCCGGGCAACCGCCTCCAACACGCCCGGCCACGGCGCCATCCCGTGGCGCGGCTCCGGCGGGAAGTAGGTGCCGCCGTAGAACGGGACCTGGTCGGGCGTGAGGAAGACGTTCAACGGCCAGCCGCCATGGCCGGTCATCAGCTGCACCGCCTCCATCGCGATCGAGTCGATGTCGGGCCGCTCCTCGCGGTCGACCTTCACGCAGACGAAGTTGTCGTTCATGACCGCGGCGACGGCCGGATCCTCAAATGACTCGCGCTCCATGACGTGGCACCAGTGGCACGCCGAGTAGCCGATCGAGACCAGCAGCGGCCGGTCCAACTCACGCGCGAGCGCCAGCGCCTCCGGCCCCCACGGGTGCCAGTCGACCGGGTTGTCGCGGTGCTGCAGAAGGTAGGGGGAGCTCTCGTGCGCCAGGGCGTTGGCCATGGCGAATGAGGCTATCTACGAGCCAGCAGCGGCAGCCGCGCGAGCGCCTGCTTGACCGTCGGCAGCGACGAGCGCACGGAGGCGGCCGAGCCGATCGTGACCTTCTTGCCGCCCAGCGTGCCGTGCACGGCGCCACCGGCGGTGATCGTCAGCTTGCCGCTCAGCGCGCCGCCGCCGCGGATCGTGACGGTGGCGGTGCGGCTGGCGTTGACCTTCCCGCTGACCACCACGCCGGGCACGTACTGATAGTGGTTGAGCTTGAAGCTGCCGTCGCGGTTGACGGTGGCGTTGCCCGCGCGCAGGCCGCCGACGTGCTTGGGGATCGCGCTCAGCGCCAGCGCGTCGCCGATGATCTGGCGCGCCGCGTCGGCCACGGTCGCCGAGGCGGCGATGATCGTCTTGCGCGACCTGCCGTTGGCGGTGATGGCGCCGAGGCTCGTCGGCGGACGGCGCGTCGGCGAGTACGGGTTCTCGCTCGCCGCGCACGGGGCGGGGACGCCGCCGGCGAAGAACGTCGATAGCGCGCCCTTGGTGCAGGTGCTGTCGGTCGACGCGTCGCTGCTGACGGTCGAGTGGCCGGTGAAGGGCACCTTGACGACCGCGGCACCCGGGATCCGCTGGGCGATCTGCTCGGCGTCTTCAAACGGCGTGCGGAGATCCATCTGGCCGTCGAGCACGAGCGTCCGGACGGGCGGCAGGGGTGCCGCGGCAACGGGCGCCGGCGAGGCGTCGGGCCAGCCGAGGCAGAGCGGGACCGGGCCGCCCTGGAGCGCGGCGGAGGGGGAGAACGGGCCGAGCTGGGCCTTCGGAATCGCCTGCGCCGCGGTGGTGATCTCCTGGTAGCGCTGCTCGGCGGTCGCCGTGCGCGTCCAGGCAAACGGCGCCTCCTCGCAGGTGGTGGCGAGAAAGAGCGCGTCGCTGTCGCCGCCGGTGGCGTCGCTCTGGTGGCGCAGCGACAGGCCGGTGGTCAGCCCTTCGGAGCGCACAGCGAGCCGCAGCAGCGGCGCGCTGTCGCCGCGCAGCGCAGCGCGCATCGAGCCGGGCAGCTCGGCGCGCAGCGTCGGGTTCAGATCACCGGCGAGCAGGATCGACAGCAGGTCGCTCTGGCCCATCGACAGGCTCGTGCGCTTGCCCGAGGAGAGGACGACCTTGCCACGCAGCGCGCTCTTGCGCAGCTTGGCGGCGAGGCCGGTGAGATCGCTCTGGACGCTGTCGGTGGCGCCCCTGCACGCCTTGGCGGCGCAGAGGTCACGCAGCACGCGCGGCGCGTCGCTCAGCGTCGACCGCTGGAACGGATCGGGGCCCTCGGGCAGCACGACGCTGTCGAGGACGAGCGCCTCGACGTTGTTGGGGTAGGCCGCGGCGTAGTCCTCGGCGACCTTGGTGCCGTAGCTGACGCCGAAGAGCACGAGCTTGTCGTAGCCGCCCGCCACCCGCAGCGCCTCGATGTCGGCAACGGTGTCGGCCGTGCGGTAGAAGCCGCGGGCCGGGCCGAGCTCGTTGGCGCAGGTCTGCGCGAGCTTGACGATGCTGCCGCGCTCGCCCAGCGCCTTGCAGCTCAGCGCGCCCGAGGCGCCGGTGCCGCGCTGGTCGAAGAGCAGGAGGTCACGGTCGGCGATCGCGGGCTGCATGACCTCGGCGAAGGTCTGGGCGAGCGGCAGCGCCGCCTGGCCCGGGCCGCCGGCCAGCGGGACGACCGCCACGCGGTTGGGGTTGGTCGCCGCCGGCACGCGCTCGACCGAGAGGTTGACCGTGCCGGGAACCACGTTGCCGCGGTCCAGCGGCACGGGGAAGCCGGCGCACTGGAAGCCCGCCGTCGGACAGGCCGTCCAGGCGATCTCCGCCGACGCCGCGCTCGCGCCTAGCGCGGCCGTCAGCACGCCGGAGGCGGCGATCAGCAGGGAGAAACGGCGGAGGCGACGGGCGGACATGAGGCGCGGACGGTAGCGTCCGTACGCGACCAACGTCGAAGGAGAACCGGAAAACCTATGTCAGCCGACCGCCAGCCGATCACCGCTCCGGACGCCCCCGCCGCCGTGGGTCCCTACAGCCACGCGGTGCGCTCCGACGGCTTTCTCTTCCTATCGGGGCAGACGCCGCTGGACCCGGCGACCGGCGTGTTGGTCGCCGGCGATGTCGGCGAGCAGACACGGCAGTGCCTGCGCAACCTGGAGGCGGTCTGCACGGCCGCCGGCGCCTCGCTGCGCAACGCGGTCCGCTGCGGGATCTTCGTGACCGACATGGGGACCTTCGGCGAGGTCAACACCGCCTACGCCGAGTTCTTCCCGGACGCGCCGCCCGCGCGCTCCACCGTCGGCGTCGCGGCGCTCCCGGTCGGCGCACAGGTCGAGATCGACGCCATCGTCGCGCTGGGCGACTGAGCGCCGCGATGGCGGGCACGACCGACGCAGCGCCTGTCACCGCCGCCGACGTCGTCGCGGCGCAGGCCGCGATCGGCGACGTCACCCGGCACACGCCGGTCCTGCCCTCGGCGACGCTCAGCGAGCGCTGCGGCGGCGACGTGCTGCTCAAGGCCGAGTCGCTGCAGCGCGCGGGCTCGTTCAAGATCCGCGGGGCGCTGAGCAAGCTTCACGCGCTTGGCGACGGCTGCGCGCGCGGCGTCGTCTGCGGCAGCGCGGGCAACCACGCCCAAGCGCTCGCGCTGGCCGCCCAGGCGCGCGGCGTGCCGTGCGAGGTCTTCATGCCCGACGGCGCGCCGATCGCCAAGATCGAGGCGACCGCGGCGCTCGGCGCCCGCGTCGTCATCGGCGGCGCGACGGTCGACGACTGCCTGGTCGCGGCCCATGCCCGCACCGAGGAGACCGGGATGGCCTTCGTCCATCCCTTCGACGATCCCGACGTCGTCGCCGGCCAGGGCACGCTCGGGTTGGAACTGCTCACCGATCTGCCGGAGCTCGCGACCATCGTCGTGCCGGTTGGCGGCGGTGGGCTGGCCAGCGGCGTGGCGATCGCCGTGAAGTCCGCGCGGCCCGACGTGCGCGTGATCGGCGTGCAGGTCGAGACCGTCGCGTCCTTCCCCGCGTCGCTGAAGGCCGGCAGGCCGGTCGCGGTCAGCGCCGGGCTCACGATCGCCGACGGCATCGCGGTCAAGCGCCCGGGGGAGCTGACGCTGGGGCTGATCGACCGCTGGGTGGACGACATGGTGGTCGTCGGCGAGGACGTCGTCGCCGACGCGATGGTCTTGTTGATGGAGAAGGCCAAGCTCGTGGTCGAGGGCGCCGGCGCGGTCGGCGTCGCGGCGCTGCTCGGCGGCCAGGTGGTGCCCGCGCAGACCGGCACGACCTGCGTGATCCTCAGCGGCGGCAACGTCGACGCGGGCCTGCTGGCGACGATCGCCCGCCGCCACGAGACCGAGGCCGGGCGGCGCATGGTCCTGCTCACCCGCGTCCCCGACCGCCCGGGCGCGCTGGCCAAGCTGCTGGAGAGCGTCGCGGTCGCCGGGGCCAACATCGTCGAGGTGTCGCACCTGCGCGAGGGCATCGGCCTGCACGTGCGCGAGACCGGCGTGCAGCTGACGATCGAGACGCGCTCGCGCGAGCATGCGGCCGCGGTGGTGGACGCGGTGCGTGACGCTGGCTACGGCGTGTCGCGGTACCCGGACGCCAACTGAGCGCGTCGAGGGACGAGTTGTGGGTCCTCAGGACCCACAACTCGTCCCTCGACGCGCCGTGGGCGCCGGTTTCGCGCTCGTTGCGGGCAGGGTGGCGCGGCGGCCGGCCGGACCGCCAGGAGGTGTGCTTGCATCCGGCAGCTCATGTCCCAGGTCGACAAGCTCCAAGACGCTGAAGAACACGTCGCGCGGATGCGCGAGGAGGCCGCCAAGACGGCTCGCGAGGAGCGCGAGGAGGATCTCCGGCGCGCCCCGCTGGCCGACACGGCGACCAAGGCGCACACAAGCGTCACCGTGCCGCTCTCGCAGGTGCGCACGATGGTCAACATGCGCACCGGCGCGCTGCCGGACCTCCACGAGCTGGCCGTCTCGATCAAGGAGGCGGGGCTGTTGCATCCGCCGCTGGTGCGCGCCACCGGCGAGGACGACGTGCCCTACGAGCTGCTCGCCGGGCGCCGGCGCTTCGGGGCGATGGGGCTGCTCGACGAGGCCGAGGGACCGCGCGACGGCGGCTGGCGCTTCACGCTCGTCGAGGGCATCACCAAGCGCGAGGCGCTGACGATGCAGTTCGCCGAGAACTTCCACCAGGCCAAGCCGGAGCCGGTGCAGTTCGCGCGCGCCGCGCGGGCGATCATGGCCGAGGACCCGTCGCTGACGGCCGCCGGGGTCTCGCGCCTGGTCGGCGCGCCGCTGACCTGGACGCGCAAGTCGCTCAAGCTGCTCGACCTGCCTGACACGGTCGTCAAGCGTGTAGAAGAAGGTGACTTGTCCTTCACGGTCGCCGACATCGTGCGGCGCGGCATCGCGCGGGGTGACGTGTCTGCTGAGGAGGCTTCTGACCTCGTCGAGCAGGCGACCAAGGGCGAGATCAGCACGGCCGGGCTGAAGCTCGGTGTCGGCTACGTGCCGCCCAAGCCCAAGAACTACGAGGAAGAGTCGCGCAAGCTCGACGAGGCGCGGTGGGCGGCGAATCGGGAGAACGGCCTCGCTCGTGACCGCGACGCCGAGCAGCGCGACTGGGAGTCCTCGGGCGGTGGGGAGCGGCCGGTGGTCGAGTCCAGCGCGCCGCGGATCGTGGCGTCGTTTGGCCCGGACCGCGAGGAGTCCGAGCCCGTCGAGGTTGCCGTCGAGGATCTCGACGCCTACATCTTGGGCTTGGTGCTGTCGCGGGTCGCAACCGCTGAGCATC
Source organism: Baekduia sp. (assembly GCF_035996765.1). Taxonomy (NCBI): domain Bacteria; kingdom Bacillati; phylum Actinomycetota; class Thermoleophilia; order Solirubrobacterales; family Baekduiaceae; genus Baekduia; species Baekduia sp. Next base: position 22,056 of record NZ_DASYJG010000061.1, on the reverse strand, counting down.
GCTCGCATTTGGGTGTGGACGGCGGCCACGAGGCGACGCAGGAGTACGCCTTCGGCCTGCACCCGGACCGCCGCCTCGAGGTGCTGCGCGCGCTGAGCGCCGAGATCCTCGGCTCCGACCCGCTGCCGCCCAAGGCGCTGCGGGCGCTGCTGCCGGCGTAGGGCCTGGGAGCGGCGGGTCGGTCGTCGTTGGCGCTCGGCGCGGGCGTTGGCCGTGGTGCGCTGCGTGGGTCTGTCGGCACCGAGGGGAGTGAGCGGGTCGGCTGTCCGGTGCGCTGGCTCGTCGTCCGCGAGCGCCCGGGAGGGTGGGCCTGTTTGCGGACGTCACGCGTCCGCAAACAGGCCCACTTCCGTCAGCCGCCGCACTCCGCGAGCGGGTGGGCCTCTTTGCGGCCGGTATGCGTCCGCAAACAGGCCCACCCTAGGTGCGTTGCGTCGATCGCACCTTGACCGTCATATGCGCGGTCGATGTGCGATCGAGTTCACGAACGACACCGAACCCGCGATATGCGCGGGTTCCGTGTCGTCGAGTGTGTTTCGCGGCCGAATTGCCTGCCCCGGCGCTGGCGGACGACCCCGGGGCGGCGAGCTGCCACTCCCGCTCACTCCCTCGGTGCCGCCACACCACGTTACGCGCCCGCGGCCAACGCTTGCACTGGGCGCCACTCGTGTTTGCGCCACACCGGCCCACTACTCCGGCGTCACATACGCCCCCGACAGCCCGCCGTCCATCAAGAACGTCGACGCCGTCATGAACGACGACTCGTCCGACGCCAGGAACAGCACGCCGTTGGCGATCTCCTCCGCCGTGCCGAAACGCCCCATTGGCACATGCACCAACCTCCGCCGCGCCCGCTCGGGGTCCTTGGCGAAGAGCTCTTGGAGCAGCGGTGTGTCGACCGGGCCGGGACACAACGCGTTGACGCGGACGCCCGACCGCGCGAACTCGACGCCGAGCTCGCGGGTCAGGGCGAGCACGCCGCCCTTGGAGGCGGTATAGGAGATCTGGGAGGTCGCCGAGCCCATCACGGCGACGAAGGACGCGGTGTTGATCACCGATCCGCCGCCGCCCTCAAGCAGGTGCGGGATCCCGTGCTTGCAACACAAGAACACCGACTTCAGGTTGACGTCCTGCACACGCTGCCAGGCCTCGAGCGTCGTCGCCAGCACCGACGTGTCATCGTCGGGGGAGATGCCGGCGTTGTTGAACAAGATGTCGATCCGCCCGTACTGCTCGGCGACCTGGGCGTACATCTGCTGGACGGCGAACTCCTCGGTCACGTCGACCGACAACGCCAGATCGCCCGGTGCGCCGTCCAATAGGTCGACGCCGACCACCATCGCGCCCTCACGCTGGAAGACCTCCACGGTCGCGGCGCCGATCCCCCCGGCCGCGCCCGTGACCACCGCGACCTTGCCCTCGAGTCGACCCGACACTCAGTTCCCTTCGGTGTTGTAGAAGATGGTCTTGACCTCGGTGTAGGCGTCGGTCGCATGCGGCCCGAGCTCGCGGCCGTACCCGGACTGCTTGAAGCCTCCGAACGGCGTGGTGACGCGCACCGAGCTATTGGAGTTGATGGACAGGTTGCCGCTCTCCAGGGCCCGGGCGACGCGCAACCCCTTCGCGCCGTCCCGGGTCCACACCGAGCCGGAGAGCCCGTAGATGGTGTCGTTGGCGATGCGGATCGCGTCCGCCTCGCCGTCGAAGGGCACGATCACAGCGACCGGCCCGAAGATCTCGTCGACGACCGCGCGGTGGTCGAGGGGCACGGGCCACAGGACGGTCGGCGGAAACCAGAAGCCGGGACCGTCGGGGACCGACCCGCGAATGGCCACCTCGGCGTCACCGTCGACGAACGAGGCGACGCTGTCGCGTTGCGCCGCTGAGATCAAGGGCCCCATCTCGGTCGCCGCGTCGAGCGGGTCGCCGACACGGATCGCGCGGACCGCGCCTTCCAAGTGCGACAAGAACTCATCCACCGCGCTGCGCTCGACCAGGATCCGCGAGCGCGCGCAGCAGTCCTGGCCGGCGTTGTCGAACACAGCGCCCGGCGCGGCCCTCGCCGCCGCCTCCACGTCGGCGTCGGCGAAGACGACGTTAGCCGACTTGCCGCCGAGCTCCAGCGTCACGCGCTTGATCGTCGCCGCCGCGCCCGCAGCGATCGACACGCCCACCGCCGTCGAGCCCGTGAACGCGATCTTCGCCACGTCCGGATGCTCGACGAGCCGCTGCCCGCACGTGCGCCCCGGCCCGACCACCACGTTGACGACGCCCTCGGGCAGTCCCGCCTCCAGCGCGAGCGACGCGAAGCGCAGCGCCGTCAGCGGCGTCAGCTCCGCCGGCTTCAACACCACCGTGTTGCCCGCCGCCAGCGCCGGCGCCATCTTCCAGCAGGCGATCGCCAGCGGGAAGTTCCACGGCGTGATCAGCCCGACGACGCCCAGCGGCTCGCGGACCGTGAAGGCCATGCCGCCGGCGACCGGGATCGTCTCGCCAAACGGCCGCTCCGGCGCGCCCGCGAAGTAACGGAACGTCTCGATCGCCATCCCGATCTCGCCACGCGCCGACGCGATCGGCTTGCCCGCGTTGCGCGCCTCCAGCAGCGCCAGTTCCTCCCAAGCGCCCTCCATCGCCTCGACCACCCGCCGCAGCAGCCGGGCCCGGTCGGCCGGCGCGACCGCGCGCCAGCCTGGATAGGCGGCCTTGGCCCGCGCGACGGCCGCGTCGACCTCGGCGACGCCGACGCGCGGGACCTCTTGCAGGAGCCGCTCGGTGGCGGGCTCCAGCACTTCGAGAACGTCGGTCACGTGCTGGATGCGCGAGCCGGCGGTCTACGGCGCCTCGGCCAGCGGCGGCGCCGCGCCGATCTCCGCGTCGAGCTCTTGGATCGTGTGGCGCGGGCCGGTGAACGTATGCCGCGCGCGCAGCAGCCACCAGGCGCCGACCGCGAGGAAGACGCCACCGGTCACCACCGGCGTGTAGTTGAAGAGCGACCAGTCGAAGTCGCTCTCCCACGGCACGCCGGAGGAGCTGAACGGCAGGTTGAAGTACACGACCACGATGATGATGACCTCGATCACCGCCACCAGGTTCATCCACTTGTACTTCTCGCCGAGGTTCCAGGGGCCGGTCACGAACCTGTTGCCCATCCGCCAGCGCAGCCAGATCGGGATCGCATAGGCGATGTACAACCCGATCACCCCGATCGACACCACCGCCGTGAAGGCCACCGTCAGGCCGGCCTTATTGCCCTTCAGCGCCGGCAGCGTGAGGATCAGCGCGAGGACGGCGACCGCCATCACCGCGTTGAAGGGGATCTTGTTGTCGTTGACGCGGCTCCAGATCCGCCAGCCGGGTACGGCGCCGTCACGGCTGAAGGCGTACATCATGCGCGACGCGCTGGTCATGCAGCTCATGCCGCAGAACAGCTGGCCGATGACCGCGATGATCAGGATGAACTTCACCCAGCCGCTGCCCATCGAGCTCTCGAAGACGGCGAAGACCGTGCCGCCACCCTCGGTGACGGCCTTCTCGTTGCTGGCGGCGAACGTGATCGCCAGGAGCACGATGTAGCCGATCACGGCCGAGTAGAAGACCGAGCGCCAGACGCCCTTCGGCGCCGATTCGGCGGCGTCGTGGGTTTCCTCGGAGATATGTGCGGAGGCGTCGAAGCCGGTGATCGTGTACTGCGTCAGCAGGAAGCCGAGCGGCAGTACGTAGAACCAGAACATCCCGTGGCCGAAGCCCGAGTTGTTGATGGTGTGGGTGAAGACGAAGTCCGCGCTGGCGTGCTTGCTCGGCGCGAAGATCAGGACGACGACGATCGCCGCGACGCCCAGGATGTGCCACCACACCGAGACGCCGTTGAACATCGCGACGAGGTGGCTGCCGCGGATGTTGATGGCCACGTGCAACCCGAGGATCAACGCGAAGAGGATGAACGTCTCTCGCAGTCCGTGGAGGGCGTCCCCGAAGTTCAGCCCCAGGATGTCCACGTTGTAGAGCCCGAGGATCACGCCCAGGAACTGACCGGCGAAGTAGTCGACCGACGCGAGGATGGCGATGAGTCCCAGGAGGTTGAACCAGCCCGTGAACCAGCCCCAGACAGGACCGCCGAGCTTGGACGCCCACCAGTAGATGCCACCCGCGGTCGGGTACGCCGACACGAGCTCTGACATGCAGAAGGCGATGATGAGGATGAACGCCGAGATGATCGGCCAGCCCCAGGAGATCGCGACCGGTCCACCGTTGTTCCACGCCTGGTAGTAGGTCGTAAAGCACCCGGCGAGGACCGAGATGATGGTGAACGAGATCGCGAAGTTCTGGAACCCGCTCCAGCTGCGACTCAGCTCCTGCTTGTAGCCCAGCTCAGCAAGCCGCTGTTCATCACTCGAGGCGACGGCGGCGTCCACGTTGGCCATGCGCGTGCTTTCCTCTCCGAAAAGGTGTGGTCAGCCATCCTTAGGACGGCGCGGCGAATCTACGCCCGGCCCCGGACCGAAGTCAAGTGCTGTTCGCCACAACCGCGTCCAAACCGCATGTGCCATGGTGTCGAGGTGCACGACGGCGAGCGCATCCTCATCGTGGGCGCGCTCCTGTCTGCCGGCCTGCTGGCCTCGTTGCTGGCCTCACGGGTGCGCGTCCCCGGACTGGTGCTGTTCCTCGGCGTCGGCATGGCGGTCGGCAGCGACGGCGCGGGCTGGATCGACTTCAACGACTACGCGCTCGCGCGCACGGTCGGGATCGTCGCGCTCGCGCTGATCCTCTTCGAGGGCGGCCTGGCCGCGGGCTTCCCCGAGATCCGGCCGGTGCTCGGCCCGTCGCTGACGCTCGCCGTCGTCGGCACGCTGATCACCGCCGCGGTGACCGGCCTGGTCGCGGCGTGGCTCTTTGACTTCAACACCACCGAAGGGCTGCTGGTCGGCGCGATCGTGGCGGGCACCGACGGCGCTGCGATCTTCGCGCTGCTGCGCGGCTCGACGCTGCGTCGCCGCCTCGCGCGCACGCTCGAGGGCGAGTCGGGGATGAACGACCCGATCGCCATCCTGCTCGTGCTCGGCTTCATCCAGAAGCTGATGCACCCTGACTACGGCGTCGCGGACTTCGCCTGGCTCTTCGTCCGGCAGATCGCGATCGGCGGCGTGGTCGGCCTGGGCGTCGGCTACGTCTTCAGCTTCGCGCTGCGCGAAGCGCGCCTGGCGACCGCCGGCCTCTACCCGGTCGCCACGCTGGCCTCGGTCGCGCTGGCCTTCGGCCTCGCCGACACCGCCCACGGCTCGGGCTTCCTCGCCGTCTACCTGACCGGCCTGACGCTCGGCTCGGCGGCGATCCCGGCCAAGCAGACGATCGCGACCTTCCACGAGGGCATGGCGTGGGTCGCGCAGTTGTCGATGTTCCTGGTCCTCGGCCTGCTCGTCTTCCCGTCCGACCTCGGTGGCGTGGCGCTGGAGGGGACGGTGCTGGCGATCGTCCTGGTCTTCGTCGCGCGGCCGCTGGCGACGGTGATCTCGCTGGCGCCCTTCGGCTTCACGATCCGTGAGCAGGCGGTGGTCGGTTGGGCGGGCCTGCGCGGGGCCGTGCCGGTCGTGCTGGCGACCTTCCCGGTCATCGAGCACATCCCGCGCAGCCACGAGTTCTTCAACATCGTGTTCTTCGTGGTCTTGCTCTCGACGATCGTGCAGGGCACGACCTTCGAGCCGTTCGCCAAGCGCCTGGGCGTGACCACCGATGATCCCGCGCTCCCGCGGCCGCTGGCCGAGTCGGGGACGATCCGCCGGCTCGGCGCCGAGGTGCTGGAGTTCCCGGTGGTCGCCGACGACGCGATCGTCGGCCTGGCCGTGCGCGACCTCGGCCTCCCGCGCGAGGCGGTGATCAACGTGATCGTGCGCGACGGCCAGGCGATCCCGCCGCGCGGTTCGACGCGCGTGGCTGCCGGCGATCGTCTCCACGTGCTCTACCGCGAGGAGGCCTCGCGCCAGCTCGTCTCGCTCACCAGCTCCTGGCGCAGCGGGCCGATCGGCCCGCGCGCCCGCCCGGCGCGGCAGGTGCGCAGCGCGTCGTCGATCTTCACGGCGCGCCCGTGGACCGAGGGCGACGGCGACGCGACGCGCCCGGCGACGGTGGCCGGCCAGGAGGTCATCGACCTCCTGCGCCTGCGCCGCGATGCACCCGGCAGCCTGGTGGTGCTCGCCGATGGTCGCTACGCGGTCTGCGGCACGGTGCTCGTGATCGGCGCACGGCAGCAGGTGACGGCGTGGATCGAGCGCCGGATGCGCGTCGCGGGCGAGGCTGAGCGCGCGTGGCTGCGGACCGTCCTCGGTGCGGTGGCGACGGACTTCAGCGAGGTGCCGCGCGTGATCGCGCCCCCGCCCGCCCGCGCGCCGCGGACCGAGCCGGCGTAGGGCCGTCGCGCAGGCGATCCGCGATACTGGCTGGGTGAACGAGCCTGAGACCGAGCGCAACGTTCTGGGCGACGATCTCGAGCCCTGCGGCACCGACCCGCTCACGGGCTTCTATCGCGACGGCTGCTGCAGTACCGGCGCCGAGGATCTCGGCAGCCACACGATCTGCGCGGTGATGACTTCGGAGTTCCTGGCCCACCAGAAGGGCATCGGCAACGATCTCACCACGCCGATGCCGCAGTACCGCTTTCCCGGCCTGGTGCCCGGTGACCGCTGGTGTGTGACCGCGGTGAACTGGCTGCGTGCCTATCACGACGGCGCCGCGGCCTACGTCGTGTTGGCCTCCACCCACGAGCGCGCGCTCGAGGTTGTCCCGCTCGAGGCGCTTCGGGAGCACGCCGTCGACGTGCCGTCCGATCCCAGCGCGCTGTCGGACTGAGCGGTCAGGTAGCGTCGGCTGATGGCCCATCCTCACGCCGAGCTGATCGAACGCTTCTACACCGCCTTCAACGCGCTTGACGGCGCCGCGATGGCCGCCTGCTACGCGCCCGACGTCCACTTCTCCGACCCGGTCTTCCAGGATCTGCACGGCGAGGAGGCGGGCGCCATGTGGGTCATGCTCACCGGTCGCGCCAAGGACCTCAAGATCGAGCTCGTCGCCCACGAGGCCCATGACGAGCGCGGCAGCGCGCACTGGCTGGCCGACTACACGTTCGCGGCGACCGGCCGGCGCGTGCACAACGATGTCCACGCTGAGTTCACGTTCCATGATGGGTTGATCCACACCCATCACGATCGTTTCTCCTTCTACGGCTGGGCCCGGCAGGCGCTGGGTCCGGCGGGGCTGCTGCTCGGCTGGACGCCGATCATTCAGGGCAAGGTTCGGCGGCAGGCGCGCGAGGGGCTGGATGCGGCGATGGCCGGGCAGCCGGCGGCCTAGTCCCGCGCGCCGGGGAGCAGACCCGCCAGGACCAGTTCGGTGCCGCGCAAATGCTCAGCCATGATCCGCACCGCGCCATCGCTGTCATGCGCACGTATACGCGTCAACAGCTGCGCATGCTGAGCGTTCGCATGCTCGAGGATCTCCGGCGGGTGGGCGATGTAGGAGATGAGGTCGGTCATCTGCCCCTGGGCCTCGGTGGCCAGCGCGACCAGGCGCGGGCTGTGGGTCGCCTCGGCCAGACCGATGTGGAAGCGCACGTCGGCCTGCCGGTAGCCGGCGAAGTCCTCGGTCATGTCGTCCATCGCGCCGACGAGCTCGTCGAGCGGCGCGAGCTCGTCTTCCAGCGCGCGGGTGGCGGCCAGCGCGGCGATCCCGAGCTCGACGCCCAAACGCACGTCGCACGCGTCGTGCCAGGAGGCGAGCACGGCGCGCGACGGCGGGTCCAGCGGCGGCGGGCGCTCGGCGACGAACGTGCCGCCGCCGCGGCCGCGCACCGCGTGCAGGTGGCCGCTCTGGGCCAGCGCGGTGAGCGCCTGACGCAGCGTCGAGCGCGAGATCTCCAGCCGCGTGCAGAGTTCCCGCTCGGCCGGCAGCCGCGCGCCGGGGGCGAGCAGGCCGAGCTTGATCGCCGTCCCCAACCGCTCGAGCGTCTCCTCGAAGGCCGTCTGGGAGCGCACCGGCGCGAAGACGGTCTCGAAGGAGGGGAGATCGGAGGAGGCGGGGGTCTGGGTGCTCATCTCACAACCGCTCGAAGCCGCGCACGCGCTCCCAGTCGGTGACGGCTGCATCGTAGGCGGCCAGCTCCACGTCGGCCATGTTGAGGTAGTGGGCGATGACCTCCTCGCCGAGCGCCTCGCGGGCGATCGCGCTCTCGGCGAAGAGCGCTCGCGCCTCGCGCAGCGTCGTCGGGACGTGCTCGACGTCCTCGGCGGTGTAGGCGTTGCCCTCGAAGACCGGCGGCAGGGCCAGCTGCTGGTCGACGCCGTGCAGGCCCGCGGCGATGAGGCCCGCGAGCGCCAGGTAGGGGTTGACGTCACCGCCCGGCAGGCGGCACTCGAAGCGCCGCCCCGGCCCGTGGCCGACCACGCGGAAGGCGCACGTGCGGTTGTCGTTGCCCCAGGCGACGGCGGTCGGCGCGAAGGAGCCCGCGGCGAAGCGCTTGTAGGAGTTGATGTTGGGGGCGAGCAGCAGCGTCAGCTCGCGCAGCCCGGCGATCGCGCCGGCCAGGAAGGCGTCGAAGAGCGCGTCGTCGGTGGCGAAGATGTTGTCGCCGCTCGTCAGGTCGGCCAGCGAGAGGTGCAGGTGGCACGAGTTGCCCTCGCGCTCGTTGTACTTGGCCATGAACGTGATCGCCTGGCCGTGCTGGGCGGCGATCTCCTTGGCGCCGTTCTTGAAGACGACGTGGCGGTCGCAGGTCGTCAGCGCGTCGCTGTAGTGGAAGTTGATCTCGTGCTGGCCGAGGTTGCACTCGCCCTTGGAGTCCTCGACGCGCATCCCGGCGCCGGACATCGCGTTGCGGATGGCGCGCAGCAGCGGCTCGACGCGCGTCGTCCCGAGGATCGAGTAGTCCACGTTGTAGCGGTTGGCCGGGGTGAGGCCGACGTAGCCCTTGTCCCATGCGGCCTCGTAGCTGTCCTCGAACAAGATGAACTCCAACTCCGAGCCGGCGTTGGCGATCCAGCCGCGCTCCTGCAGGCGGGCGAGCTGGCGGCGCAGGACCTGGCGCGGCGAGGCGACGACGTCGCTGCCGTCCTGCCACTGCAGGTCGACGAGGCAGAGCGCGGTCCGGGGCAGCCACGGCACCGCCATCAGCGTGTCGAGGTCAGGCACCATCACGAAATCGCCATACCCGTGCGACCACGAGGACATGGCATAACCCTCGACCGTGTTCATCTCCACGTCGACGGCCAGAAGGTAGTTGCAGGCCTCGGCGCCGTGGGCGATGACCTCCTCGACGAAGAAGGTCGCGTCCATGCGCTTGCCCTGCAGCCTTCCCTGCATGTCGGTCAGGCACAGCAGCACCGTGTCGATGCGGCCGTCGGCGACCTGCGTGCGGAGCTCGTCGAGCGTCATCGCGCGAAGGTATATGCAGCGCACCATTGACCGCAAACCCCGAGGCGGACTAGGGTCGGCCGCCACGGGAGACCATGGGGCCGCCGCGCGCCGTCATCGACGCAGTCCAAGACCAACTCGGCCCGCTGGCCGGAGCGCCGGTGGCGCTGGGCGGTGGGATCACCAACCACAACTTCCGCGCGCGCTTCGGCGAGGTCGAGGTGGTGCTCCGGATCGCCGGTCATCAGACCGAGCTGCTGGGCATCGATCGCGCCTCAGAGCAGGTGGCCACGCATGCGGCGGCCAAGCTCGGGATCGCGCCCGCCGTGCTCGCGTTCATCCCGGAGCACTCCTGCCTGGTGACCGCGTTCGTGCCCGGCGTGCCGCTGGTCGACACGGTCCTGCGCGAGCCGCCGGCGATGGTCAAGGTTGCCCGTGCGCTGCGCGCCTTTCACGAGCACGCGCCGGCGTTGCCGACGAGCTTCGACGTCCCGCAGATCGCCCGCGACTACCTGACCTTGGCGCGCGAGCGCGGCGCCGAGCTGTCGTCGGCGGCCTGGGACGCGGCGCAGCTGGCCGACCGGATCGCCGGCGCGCTGACCGGTCCCGAGCACGCGCTCGTGCCCTGCCACGACGACCTCTTGGCCGCCAACCTCCTTGGTGACGGCAAGCGCGTCTGGCTGGTCGACTGGGAGTACGCGGGGATGGGCGACCGCTACTTCGATCTTGGCAACTTGTCCATCAACAACGGCTTTACCGACGCCGACGACCGTGCCCTGCTGGCCGCCTACTGGGACGAGCCGTGCACCGACCGGCGCTTCGCGGCGCTGCGGCTGATGCGCTCGATGTCGGACGTGCGCGAGGCCCTGTGGGGTACGGTGCAGGTCGCGATCAGCGAGCTGGACTTCGACTTCGCCGGCTACGCCGCGCGCCATCTGCGCCGGCTGGCGGCGACCACGGCAGATCCCCGATTCGAAGGTTGGCTGCGCGATGCCGCGACCCCGTGAGCTTCCCGACCGCGCCCGCGTCGTCGTCATCGGCGGCGGAGTGGGCGGGGCGTCGATCGCCTATCACCTGGCGCAGCTGGGCGAATCCGACGTGGTGCTGGTCGACCGCGACGAGCTGACGTCGGGCTCGACGTTTCACTCGGCGGGGCTGGTCGGCCAGCTGCGCTCGTCGGTCTCGCTGACGACCATGATGATGTACTCGGTCGAGTTGTACCAGTCGCTGGACTGCGGCTGGGTGGAGTGTGGCGGTATCCGGCTGGCGTGCACGCCGGAGCGCGAGCAGGAGGTCCACCGGCAGGTGGCGTGGGCGCGGACGTTCGGGCTGCCGTTGGAGCTGCTGAGCGCCGAGGAGGCCGCGGCGAAGTTCCCCTTGATGTCGACCGACGGCGTGCGGGTGGCGTCGTATCTGCCGACGGACGGGTATCTCGATCCGTCGCAGTTGACGTATGCCTTGGCGGAGGGGGCGCGGGGCGGCGGCGTGCGGATCTTCACGCACACGCGGGTGACGGGGATCGAGGTGGTTGACGGTCGGGTGCAGGCGGTCGAGACGCAGTGGGGGCGTGTCGCGTGCGAGCGCGTGGTGATCGCGGGCGGGATGTATGCCGCCGAGCTGGGGCGGTTGGCGGGTGTCCGGATCCCGGTTGTCCCGATGGCGCACGAGTACTTGGTCACCCAGCCGTTTCGGGATCGGTCGGTTGGCCCGCGCCACCTCCCGACGCTGCGCGACCCCGACAACCTCATCTACTTCCGCGAGGAGGGCGAGGGGTTGGTGATGGGCGGCTATGAGCGTCATTGCGCCCCGTGGTCATTGGACGAGCACTTGGTCGATCGCATCCCACCGGACTTCAACGGGCGCCTGCTGGAGGAGGACTGGCCGCGCTTCGAGGAGATCGCGCTGGCGTCGAAGGTGCGTGTTCCGGCGATGGAGGACGTTAAGGTCACCAAGTTGATCAACGGGCCTGAGGCGTTCACCCCCGACAACGAGTTCTGCCTGGGGGAGACCGAGGTCGACGGGCTCTTCGTGGCCGCGGGTTTCTGCGCGCACGGGCTCGCGGGCGCGGGTGGGATCGGCAAGGTGATGGCCGAGTGGATCGTGGCGGGCGAGCCGCAGATGGATCTGTGGCACATGGACATCCGGCGCTTCGGCCCGCAATACCGCTCGCCGGCCTACACCTTGAAGCGCACCAAGGAGGTCTATGAGACCTACTACGACATCCACTACCCAAACGAGGAGCGCGCCGCCGGGCGGCCGTTGAAGGTGTCGTCGAACTACGTTTGGCATCTCGCCCACGGCGCGGCGTTCGGGGAGAAGTCGGGGTGGGAGCGGGTCAACTGGTACGGGTCCAACGCGGGGGAGGGCGACGCCGGATTGCGTCCCCGCGGCTGGGCCGGGCAGCACTGGTCGCCGGCGATCGGCGCCGAGCACCGCGCCGTCCGCGAGCGCGCCGGGCTCTTCGACGAGTCCTCGTTTGCGAAGTTCGAGGTGAGCGGGCCGGGTGCCGCGGAGTTCCTCGAGTCGTTGTGCGACAACAAGGTGGCCCGCGACGTCGGGCGCATCACCTACACCCAGATGCTCAACGCGCGCGGCGGGATCGAGTGCGACTTCACGGTGACGCGGCTGGCCGAGGAGGCGTTCCAGATCGTCACCGGCACCGCGTTCGGGCAGCACGATCGGTCCTGGATCACGCGCCACGCGCCGCGGGACGGCAGCGTGGCGGTAGTCGACACGACGTCGCGCTGGGCGTGCTTCGCGCTCTGGGGACCGCGGGCGCGGGACGTGTTGGCGCCGTTGACGCCGGACGTGCTGGACTTCCCCTACATGTCGATGCGGGAGATCATGGTGGGCGACGTGCCGGTGCGCGCGCTGCGGGTGACGTTCGTCGGCGAGTACGGCTGGGAGCTGTACTGCCCGACCGAGTACGGCGCGGCGCTGTGGCGCACGCTGTGGGAGTCGGGCGCGCCGCATGGGGTCTTCGCCGGCGGATACCGGGCGATCGACTCGTTGCGGTTGGAGAAGGGCTACCGCGTCTGGGGTGCCGACATCACGCCCGACCAGACACCGCACGAGGCCGGACTGTCGTTCTGCGTGCGCGAGGACAAGGAGTTCTTGGGCGCCGGGGCGTTGCGGGAGCTTGGCGGGGTGGGCGGGGCCGGGTCCCGGTTGGTGTGCCTGGTGCTGGAGGACCCGCGCTCGGTCGCGCTGGGCAACGAGCCGGTCGCGGTCGATGGTCGGGTGGTCGGCCGGGTCACCTCCGGCGGCTACGGCTACACGGTTGGCGCATCGATCGCTTACGCCTACGTTCCGGTGGCCTACGCCGCTCCAGGAGTCGAGGTGGCGGTCGACGTCTTCGGCACCTGGGTCGCCGGCGTGGTCACCGCGGAGCCGTTGTACGACCCGGCGTCTGCCCGCGTCAAAGGGGTACAGACAGGAACAACGCCCACGCCTACCATGGGATGACTATGGCCGCCAACGCTCAGACCGTCACGATCGATCGCGCTCGTATCGCCGAGCTGACCGAGCGCGAGACCCAGCGCCTCAACGAGGCGACCAAGGGCAGCGGGGAGACCTTTGCGCGCGCCAACGAGCACCTCGCCTCCGGGGTGGCCTCGAGCTACCAGGTGCGCGAGCCATGGCCGATCTACCTCGAGCGCGGCGACGGCCCCAAGGTCTGGGACGTCGACGGCAACGAGATGTGGGACTTCCACAACGGCTTCGGCTCGATGGTCCAGGGCCACGCGCACCCGGCGATCGGGCGTGCCATCACCGACCGCTACAGGTTGGGCACGCACTTCGCAGCGCCGACCGAGGACGCGATCGTCGTCGGCAACGAGCTCGCCCGCCGCTGGGGCCTGCCGAAGTGGCGCTACACGAACTCCGGGTCTGAGTCGACGATGGACGCGATCCGGATTGCCCGCGCGTTCACCGGGCGCGACGACGTGTTGAAGATCTTCGGCTCCTACCACGGCCACCACGACACCGTCATGGTGTCTATCGGTGTGGAGTACGACAAGATCGGCGACCACGACCATCCGGTCTCGCTGCCCTACGGCGGCGGCATCCCGCAGTCGACCGTCGACCACGTCTTCGCCGTGCACTTCAACGACGCCGAGTCGATGGAGCGCCGGATCGTCGAGCTCGACGGGGAGGGTCGCAAGCCGGCCTGCGTGATCATGGAGCCGGCGATGATGAACCTCGGCGTCGTGTTGCCGGAGGCGGGGTATCTGGAGGCCGTTCGCGAGATCACGGCTCGGCACGGGATCGTGCTGATCTTCGACGAGGTCAAGACCGGGCTCACCGTGGCGCCGGGCGGTGCGACCGACAAGTACGGCGTGATGCCCGACATGGTGACGCTGGCCAAGGCTTTGGGTGGTGGCCTGCCGACGGGGGCGATCGGCATGAACGAGGAGTTGGCCAAGGCCGTCGAGGACGGGACGGTCTACCAAGTTGGCACCTACAACGGGAACCCGCTGGGGATGGCGGCGACCCGGGCGAACTTGTTGGAAGTCTTGACGCCGGAGGCCTACGCGCACCTGGACGGTTTGAACGATCGGCTGCTGATGGGCTGCGAGGGCGTGATCGCGAAGTACAACCTGCCGGGGTACGCGGTGGGGATCGGGTCCAAGGGCTGCGTGACGTTCGCGACGACGCGGATCATCGACTACGAGACGTTCAAGGCTCAGCAGGATGCGGAGATCGCCGATTTGGCGTGGTTGTACAACATGAACCGCGGGATCTTCATGACGCCGGGGCGTGAGGAGGAGTGGACGCTTTCCGTGACGCATACGGATGAGGCGGTGGATGCGTATGTGGCGGTGTTCGATGAGATGGCTGCTGACTTGACGCACTAGGGCGGTGCGGGGTGGCGGGTCGGGGTGCGGTGTGGGTTGGTTGGGCGGCGCTCCGCGACGATCGCCACCGCGCTCGTGTGGTCTGCGGTGCTGGGTGAAAGTGTTGCGCTGTGGTTCGGCGCGCATTTGTGTGGGCACCGAACGGGCGTCGCGCGGATGTCGACATCACGGATCGCCGCCTCGTCCCGACGCGCTCGCGCCGCCAACGCGCGTCGCGCGGTTTGTGACGGGCGCGTCGCGGGGTGGGCCTGTCCAGCGCGAGTAGATCGCGCCGCACGGGCCCACGGCTCCTCCTGGACGCCGCGGACCCGAGGTGGGCCTGTTGAGCGCGAGCACATCACGCCAGACAGGCCCACCTTCCCGAGCCCAAAGCGGACGACGAGCGAACGCCCTGAGCTGCCGACCCACGCTCACTCTCCTCGGTGCCGACAGACCACGCTGCGTGCGACGAAGACGGTCGCGCTGAGGGTCCCGGGCACACGCGCTATGAGTTGTTGGTGTGGTCGATCTGAAACAAGATTGCGACTCTGCAGCACTTCTGCGCAGTCAAGCAATTCCGTCCGACCCGCCCGCTAGGCTCCGCCTTCAACCAAATCAAAGACCCCCGCGACCGCTACAGACGGCCCGGGGGCATGACCCAAGGAGTTGTAGCTCCCATGAGTACCCCGCAGCGTACCCACGCGCCGACGATGGTCGTCGTCGACCGCCAGACCGCAGACGTCCTTCGCGACGAGGCCAAGAAGGTCGCGATGTTCGAGCACGACCACTTCGAGGACTTGCTCGACTTCAGTCCCGACGCGCAGTGGGGCCTGTTCCTGCGCTATCGCGACGTGTTCGACCTCATCGACGCCGTCGGCTGCAACCCCGACAAGGTCGACCCGGCCCGGGAGACCTTCGAGGTCCTGTTGCCCGAGGACCTCGTCAACCTCCTCGGCCTGCGTCGCTACGACCTGGCCATGAGCAACGCCGACCGACTGCCCGAGCACAACGGCCCGATCTCCCCCGAAACCTTGGCCGAGATCACCCACGATCGCTTGGCGGCGCAGGCACTGGATCGTCTCTTCAGCACGTACACCAAGGCCGCCAAGGTATAGGCAACCCACGGCTCCGGGTCGCCTCGGGCGTCCCGGAGCCGGCAGGCCTACTCGCCGCGCAGCAGCGCGCGGCGCACCTTGCCGCTCGACGTCTTCGGCAGGTCGTCGGCGAACTCGACGATGCGCGGGTACTTGTAGGGCGCGGTCGAGTCCTTCACATGGTTTTGCAAGGCCCGAACAAGGTCGTCGCTCGGTGCGTGGTCGTCGCGCAGGACGACGATCGCCCGGACGACCGAGCCGCGCTCCTCGTCGGGTGCGGCGACGACGGCAGCCTCGGCGACCGCGGGGTGGGCGACCAATGCCGACTCGACCTCGAACGGTCCGATCCGATAGCCGGCCGAGATGATCACGTCGTCGGTGCGGCCCTCGAAGAAGAGGTAGCCGTCGTCGTCCTCGATCACGCGGTCGCCGGTGTGCCAGGGCTCGGTGGCCGGATCTGGCCCGTCTTCACCCAAGTACCTCAAAAAGAACGTCGGGACCGTCGCGGGGTCGGCGACCAGCTCGCCGTCCTCGATCCATAGCTTCACCCCGGGAAGTGCGCGGCCCATTGAGCCTGCGCGCGCGGGCTCGCCGTCGAGGTTGCCGGTCAGCTGGCCGGTCTCGGTCTGGCCGTAGCCGTCGCGGATCTCCAGACCGGTTGCGTCCCGCCAAACCTCCAGCACCTCGGGGTTGAGCGCCTCACCGGCGGCGACCAGCGCGCGCAGGTCAGGGAAGCGGCGCAGCTCCACGCGCTTGGCGATCACGCGGTACTCGGTCGGCGCCATGCACAGCACCGCGACGCGCTCGCGCTCGAGGATGTCCAGTCGCTCGGCCGGATCGAAGCGCGCGTCGTGCAGCAGTGCGGTGGCACCGCGCAGCCACGGCGCGATGAAGACGTTGCGGGCCGACTTGCTCCAACCGCTGGCGGCGGTGCACCAGACGAGGTCGCCGGGCCGCGCGGAGAGCCAATGCTCGGCCTGCAACCGCTGGCCGTCGAGGTAGCGCTGGCCGTGGAGGACCGCCTTCGGCTCGCCCGTGGTCCCGCTCGTGAAGGTTATGAGGCACGGGTCGAGCGGGGCGAGGTCGGCGGCGGGCGGCACGTCGCCCGGCGCCGCCGCCGGGCGGTCCATGACGCCAGGCCCCCAGATCGTCGGCCCGTCCCAGCCGGCCTCGGCCAGCACGTCGGCGTTTCGCCGATCGGCGACCACGGCCACAGGCTGCGTGACATCGAGGCGCAACCGCAGATCCTTGGCCCGCAGCTGCTCGGTGCACGGCAACACGACGAATCCCTGCCGGAAGCACGCGACCATCGCCACAACCCAGTCGGGCTGGTTGCCGGCGAGCGTCAGCACGACATCCCCACGTCGCACGCCATGCCCATGCAGCTCGGTCGCCATCGTCCGCACCGCCTGCGCAACCGCGCCAAACCGATGCTCACGGCGGCCACCGGCACGGTCGAGCTCGACGAGCGCGACTCCTTCAGCGTCAGCCGCCTCGACCACATCCACGGCGAAGTTCATCGCCTAGGCACACTAGCCATCGGCAGCAGGGGAGACCGTCAACTGCGCGACACCCTGGAGCACGGTCGCTGCTGAACGAAAGGAGTTCAGTGGCGGTCGCGCCCCGCGCGCACGGCGGTCACGACGGCGTCGGATTCGGCACCACCTGGACGGGCCTGTGCGCGTGCGAGCACCTCGGCGACCGAGGGACCTCGCGCCACGAGTACGAGCGATCGGAGGATGGAGAGGAGGCGCCGGCGCATCAGTCGATCCCCGACAGTCCCGCCGCCACGGCGAACCCGAGCACGGTGACGAGGCCCGAGATGTCGCCGCCCTTGCGAACCGCGTCGGGGATCATCGAGTCAATCAACATGACAAGCAGCGCGCCGGCGGCGAAGCCGTCGACCGCCGCGTTGAGGTTACCCGAGACGTTGTCGGCGATCACGTAGCCGATGACGGTCGCGGTCGCGCAGATCAGTGCGACCAGGAGCCAGAGACGACGGATCGTGGCCGGCGGCTTGCCGCCGTCGCGCATCTCGGTCGCCGAGCCGATCGCCTCTGGCAAGTTGGACACGAAGATCGCGACGAGCAGGCCGACGCTGACGCCGTTCCCGGCCGCGATGCCGATGCCGCCCTCCTGAGCCAGGTCGAAGCTGACCGCGCTGATCAGCGCACCCGCGCCGAACGCCAGCACGACGTCGACCCACCGGTCCGACCACGCGCGCACGAGGCGCAGGACCGCATCGATCACCAGCGAGGAGGCGGCGATGGCGCCCCAGAGGATCGCGTCGGTCACACGGCCAACCGTAACGTTGGCGGGGACGCCCTCGCACTATGTGACGGCAAAACCGGCACTTGACGGCACCCTAATCGTCGCCTACGCTTGGGGTTGGCCCATGAGCTCGACCGCCCTCAAGTTCACGCTGCGCTTCCGCAATCGGCAGACCCACGAAATCCTCGGGCTGCTCGCCGAGCGGCAGGGTGTGTCCAAGAACCAGTTGGCCGAGGAGATGATCGAGCGCGAGGTTCAGGCCGCCGCGCTGCTCCTCTCAGAGGACCTCACCGGTACGCTTGAGCTGCTGCGCGGATACCGGCGTGAAGCGCATCTCGAGCAGGCGATCGCGGATTTCGCCCATGCCGAGGCGTACGAAGAAGATCCGATCAAGACCTCTATGGTCCGCTCTTCGGCTGACGACGCGTTCGGCATCTCGCAGGCGTTCATCGCCTAGTCGGTGCCAACGCCGTGGGAAGAGCCGGTCGAGTCGCGGCCGCTGATCGAGGCCAACACCCGGCGGGTGGTGACGGCCATCGCAGCTCAGGCCGATGCCCGCCAACCGCCTACCGTCGCGATGGCTCAGCAGTGCCATCGCGAGTTGTATGAGGGGGTTCCTCGCCCATTTGATTACTACGCGGGCGAGGTGCGGGACTCTGACAACCGATTTCCCGATCTGATCGATTATGAAGTTATGGTGGGCTTCGCTCCGGGTGTCCCCGCCAAAGCGGTGCCCGCCGAGCTGAACCGATTCGAGGGTGCAGCACAACTCGGCGCAGAACGGCTCGACGCGTCAATCTCTGCCGGTGCGACAGCGCAGGATCTCGATACCACCCAGCTCCACGGTGTGTTGCTCTACTGCGCCAACCTCCACGGCTTGTGGGTGAGGATCCACCCGTTTGCGAATGGCAACGGTCGCACGGCGCGGCTCTGGGTGGTCTGGGCAGGCCTGCGCTACGGCCTCCCGCCCTTCATCCGCATCAAGCCCCGTCCTGAAGGCAGCCCTTACGCCGCTGCGGCAGCCGCGGCGATGTACGGCGACTACGACGTGATGGTGCCGGTGCTCGACCAGATGCTGCGCAGCTACCTGGCCGGCATTTAGCCGTCCTGCGGGATCTACGAGAACCGACCGCTCGCCGCCGCGAGCTCCAGCTCGATCGCGCCCAGGCGCTCGGCCAGCCGCACCGCGACGCCGGAGAGCGTGGCGAGGAGCTCGGGGTCTGCGGCGTCGTGGGTCTCGCGGACCAGTTCCAGCACCGCAAGCACGCGGCCGTCGGGGTGGACGACCGGGACGGTGGCGAGCGTGCCGAGCTCGGCCCAGGCGGCTGAGCGGGAGCGGGGGCAGGCGAGCATGTCGTCGGTGTCAGCCCAGTGGGCTTCGCCGGAGCCGGCGGCGGCGGGGACGAGGCCGTCTTCGAGATGGGCGCGCCAGGCCATGGTCTCCCAGGCCTCGAGGCCCGACATGTAGGCGCTCCAGGTCTCGGCGCAGCCGAAGTCGCCCTCGTCGCGGGGCTGCCAGAGTGCACCGCCCTTCCAGCCGGTCGCGGTCGCCAGCGCTTGCAGCGCGGCACGGCCTGCCGCGCGGGGGCTGGAGGACTTGGCCAGCGCGCGATCGAAGTCCTCCAACGCATCCGGGGTGAAGCCGGGCGGCGGACCCTCGGGCTCGGTGGGCGCGGAGTAGGCAAAGGCCTTGGCTTGGGCGGCGGCGACCTCCAGCGGCGGCAGCGACGGGCGGCCGTTGCTGTAGGGCGAGGTCATCACCGCAGGGACTTGTGCGACAACCTGCGCGGGTCCGACGTCGGCGAGCCGGCGCTCAGCGAGCTCGCGCGATTCGCGCTCCTGATCGAGCAGGGCCTGCAGCTCGTCGCGGGCGCCGAGCGCCAGGTCGAGGTCGGCGCGCAGCGTCGCGACCTCGTCGCCGACGTGCTCCTCGGCGCGGGCCAGCGCGTGGCGGGCATCGTCGCGGGCGCTCTCTGCGTCTCCCAGGCGGCGCTCGGCGTCGTCGGCGCGCAGCTCGGCGACCTCCGCGCGGCGGTGGGCGTCGGCCGCGAGGGTCTCGGCCTGGCGCTGGGCGTCGGCGGCGAGCGCCTCGGCCTGCTCGGAGGTCGCTTCGGCGACGGCGGTAGCCAGCGCGGAGTCCCGCTCGGCGCGCGCGGCGTCCAGTTCGGCCAGCGCCTGATCGCGGGCGGCCTCCGCGCGGGCGGCGCGATCCAGGGCGGCGTCGCGCTCCCGCTCGGCCTCGACAGCCCGGGCCACGGCGGCGTCGCGGGCCTCGAACGCGGCCGTGATCGCGAGGTCGGCCTGGGCGGCGACCGCCTGCGCGGCGCCCAGATCGGCGACGGCCTGCACGCGTGCGGCTTCGGCCGCCTGGGCCTGCCCGAGCGCATGAGCGACCTGCGCGTCGGAGCTGCCGAGCGCGTTGGCGGCGTCCTGGGCGCGCGCGGCTGCCTCGGCCGCCGCGGCCTGCGACTCGGCGGACAGCGTCTCGGCGGCGTGCACGCGGTCGACCAGCTCGGCCCGCGCGGCCTCGGTCGCCGCGAGCCGCTCGCCCAACGCATCGCGCTCGGCCTGCAGCTCGGCCAGCGCGACCGTCGCGGCGGCCAGCGCCTCGGCGTCGCCGGCCTGAGTTTCCAGCTCGACGGCTCGGGCGACCTGCGCCTCCAGCTCTGCGACGTGCGCGCGCAGCGTGTCGCGCTCGCCTTCCACCGCAGCCAACCGCGCGACCGTCTCCTGATCGGCTTCGACAGCAGCCGCCGCAACCGCGGCATCGCGCTCGACCTCAGCAGCGCGCAGCGCCTCGATCGCCTGCGTGCGCGTCTGCTCGGCGCCCGCTTGGCGCGCGACCGCCTCATCCCGTGCGCTCTCGGCAACCGCCAACGCGTGCGCCGCCGCATCGACCTCGGTGCGCAACCGCTCGGCGTGCGCCAGCGCCTCATCGCGCGCGGCCTCGGCGGCACGCAGCACCTCTCCGGCGTCGCCCCGATCGGCCTCGGCCGCCTGCGCACGCGCCAACAGCTCCTCGCGCGCCACCTCGGCGGCGGCGAGCCGCGCATCGGCCTCGGCTCGCACACCCTCGAGCTCGGCAAGGCGGGACTGCGCCTCTTCGGCGACCGTGCGGTGGTGATCGAGCGCCTCGCGCGTGCGAGCGTGTGCGTCACGGGTGCGATCGCGCTCCAGCTCCGCGGTCCGCCGCGCTTCCCGCTCACGCGCGAGCTCTGACGCAGCGGCCTCGCCACCGGCGGCGCTCTGCAGCGCCTCCTCTTCCAGGGTGGCCGCCCGCTCGCGCTCGGCGGCGACGCGGCGGTCGGCCTCCTCGGCCAGCGCGGCGACGCGCTCGTGCTCGGCGGCCAGGCGCGCGTCGGCGGCGGCCAGCGACTCTTGGGCGGCGGTCAGCTCGCGAGCGAGCGACTCGGCGCGCTCGCGCGCGTCGGCCACGGCGGCCTCGGCGGCGGCGGACTTCTCGCGCTCGGCCTCCAGCGCATGAGCGAGGCGCTCGCCATCGCCGACCGCGGCGCGGGCGGTCTCCAACTCGGCCAGCAGCGTTTCGGTGCGCTCGTGCGCGGCGTGCAGTGCGCGCTCGAGATCTTCGCGGCGCGCGTCGGCGGCGGCGGTCGCGTCAGAGGCGGTGCGGACCGCCTCTTGCGCCGCAGCCAGCTCGCCGCCGAGCCACTCGGCGCGCTCGCGCTCCTGCTCGAGCTCGCGCGCGGCGACGTCGTGGCGCTCGCGCAGCGCGGCCTGCTCGGCGACGAGCTCCTCGCGGGAGGCGATCGTCTCGTCGAGCAGGCGCTTGAGGCCGTCGTGCTCGCCGTGCAGCGCGGCCAGCTCGGCGGCGAAGCCGTCCTTGGCGGCGACCGCCTCGGCCAGCGCCTCCACGTCGGCGGCGCTCGGCGCGCCGGCGGTCGCGCCATCCAGCTCGGCGCGCAGCCGCTGCACCTCGGCCTCGGCCTCCTTGGCGCGCGCCTTCAGCTCCTTGCGACCGCTGCGGACCGCCTCAAGCTCGGCCTCCAGCTCGTCGCGTCGGGCAGCAACGTCGGCCAGCTGGGCCTCGACGCCGCCTCGGCCGTCACGCAGCCCCGCCAGCTCGGCGTCGAGCTGATCGCGCCGCGCGCCCGCGGCGGCCAGCTCGTTCTGCAGCGCCTCGCAGCGTCCGCCCAGCTCGGCCACCTGGCGCTGAAGGTCGGCGTCGCCGGAGCGTGCGGCGTCCAACTCACCAGAGAGCAGGCCGGCCCGCTCCTGGGCGGAGGACAGCTCGTGGGCGAGATCCTCATGCCGCGCGGTCGCCTCGGCGAGCCGCCGCTCAGCTTCGGCCGCGCGGTCACGGGCGGCCGCCAGCTCGCCGTCGAGCGCGGCGCTGTGGTCGTGGACCGAGGAGAGCTGCCCGGTGAGCTCGTCGACGCGTGTGGCGGCCTCGTCGCGCTCGCCGGCCGCGCGGGCGGCTTCCTCGCGCAGGCGCTCCAGCT
>NZ_DASYJG010000060.1:0-21397 GCF_035996765.1 Baekduia sp. | reverse complement strand
CCTGTTCGAAGTGGCGAGCGAGCCGTGGGTCTGCGTCGTAGAGGTTCTCGACGCTAAGCCAGCCCTCCATCTTGGTGACGCCCTCTTCGGTCGGCGAGACCGCCTAGTCCTTGAGGTCGATGAAGTAGTCGCCGCCCTCCTCGTCGCCCTCCGGCCGGCCTTTGAGGCGGGGGACGAGGCGAGCGAAGGTGAAGTAGAGGTCGGCCGACTCCTCGGCCTGGCCGCTGATGATCAGCGGCGTCCGCGCCTCGTCGATGAGGATGTTGTCGACCTCGTCGACGATCGCGAAGCTCCGCTCGCGCTGGACCCGCTGGTCGAGCTCGAGCACCATGTTGTCGCGCAGGTAATCGAACCCGAACTCATTGTTGGTCCCGTAGGTGATGTCCGCGGCGTACGCCTCGCCCCGGGTCACCGGGCGCAGGTTCACCAGGCGTTCGTCGTTGGTCGGATAGCCGGGCTCGAACACGAACGAGGCGTCGTGGGTGATCATCCCGACGCTGACGCCGAGGAAGTGGAAGACCGGGCCCATCCATTGCGGGTCGCGCCGGGCGAGGTAGTCGTTGACCGTGACGACGTGGACGCCCTGGCCGGCCAGCGAGTTGAGGACGACCGCGAGCGTGCCCGTCAGCGTCTTGCCCTCGCCGGTGCGCATCTCGGCGATGTTGCCGCCGTGCAGCACCATGCCGCCGATCATCTGGACGTCGAAGTGCCGCATGTTCATCGTGCGACGACCGACCTCGCGGGTGATCGCAAAGCACTCCGGCAGGACCTCGTCGAGGGCGGCGGCGACCTTGTCGTCATTGGGCTGGCTGCGCACATGCTGGCGCAGCGCATCCATCCGCTCCTTGAGCTCTTCGTCGGTCTCGAGCTCCAGTTCGGGCTCGAAGTCGCCAATTCGCGCCACACGTTTCTCGTGCTGGCGGAACTGCTTCGACTCTCCCATGTTCAGCGCGCGGTCAAGCAGACCCATGCGCCTCAGTGTAGTCGGCGAGGGCCGCGCGGTCGGGCCGGACCGGTGAAGATCGGCCCGTCCACGCGCCTTCGCACTGCCACGGCGGCAAGGCCGTGGCGCAGCGGCTACATCGCCGCGGAAATGCCGCCGCCCGTGTCGGGCGCCATGCCCGGCGGGTGCAGGGCCGCGGCGCGCGACTCCCTTCGCTTTCGCCGCTTGTCGCGGTGGCGCTTGACCTGGATCGCCAGCTCGTCGGCACAGAGGTTGATCGAGTGGGCCATGTCGCGCGAGGCGTCGCAGGCGCGCAGCGTCGTGCCCTTGACCCGGAGCGTGACCTCGGCCCGGAACGCCTCCGGGTTGGAGGGGTTCTGCTCCTGGATGAGCTCGACTTCCAACGTCGCGAGCTCGGACACCTGCTTGCCCACCTTGGCGAAGCGCTTTTCCACGTGCTCCCGGATGTCGTCCGAGATGGTCATGTGGCGGCCCTTGACCTCGATCTGCATGCGGCCCTCCTGGGGCTGGGATCTCTAGGTGCACACAAAGGTATTCCCGGAAGCCGACGACAGCAACGGCACTCGACGAATTTGCGCCAATGCACAGCCATCTGCGCATCAGTCCCGGAGCGCCCGCGCGTAGGTGACGGCGCGCACGTCCTCGGCGCCGGCTTCCCGCAACGCCAAGGCGCAGGCGTGCAATGTGGCACCGGTGGTGTGGACGTCGTCGACGAGGATCGCCACCGACGGGACCGCGGGTGGCGCGCGCTGGCCGGTCCGCAAGCCGACCGCCAGCCTGTCGGGTGCCAGACGCTGCGCGCGCGACAGGCCGGCCTGGCGGCTGCCGACCGCCATGGGCCGGGTGAGCACGGGCGCCACCGACAGCCCGCAGCGCGGGGCGAGCTCGGCGGCCAGTCGCGCCGCGTGGTCGACGCCGCGGCGGCGCCGGCGCAGCGGATCGGCGGGCACGGGAACGAGGGCGACGGCCGGCGGTGCGCCACGCGCCTGCGTCGCCGTGCCGGCCGTCGCCGAGCCGCCCGCCCATTGCCCCGGCGGCGCCGTCGCGGCGATCTGCGCGGCCATCAACCGCGCGATGCCGACGGCACCACGCTCCTTGAGCGCGTTGACCAGCGCCGGCACCGCGCCCGCGTAAGCCATCGGCGCCCACGCGCCCGAGAACGCCTGCGCTCGCGCCGGACAGTGCGAGCCACACTCGCCCGGCAACCCGCAGCGCCGGCAGCGCGGCAACCCAAGCCACGGCAGCGCGCGCCGACAGGCGCGACAGAGCGGATCGGTCCGCGCCACGTCACCGGCACGCCGGCACGCGACGCAGACCGCGGGAACCATGAGTGTGAGTAGCGCTTCGAGCACGCGATCCAGCCTGCCGAACGTCGCGTCACAGATCACCACTGCTCCGTGCCGATCTGGCAGTGACACAATCGCGAGCCTGTGCTCGCCGCCGCGGCCGACACCTCCTTTTCCCTGGCCCCCGGGCCGATCGTCATCGTGGCGGTGCTCACGGTCGGTTACGTGCGGCGCTGGCGCCACGTGCGGGCGAGCGGAAGCACGCGCGGCGCGGAGGTCGGGCGCCTGCTGGCCTGGTTGGGCGGGGTGCTGTGCCTGGCGCTCGCGCTCATCTCGCCGATCGACACGCTCGCCGACCAGGTCTTCTTCATGCACATGATCCAGCACGTGCTGCTGCTGGACTTCGTGCCGATCCTGCTCATCGCCGGGCTGAGCAAGGTGCTGTTGCGGCCGATCGCCCGGCAGGTGCTCGACCTCGAGCGCGCGCTGGGCCCGGTCGCCCACCCGGTCTTCGCGATCGGGCTCTACGTCGGGTTCATGTGGCTCTGGCACATCCCGTTCATGTACGACGCCGCGCTGTCGCACTCCGGGATCCACGTGCTCGAGCACACCTGCTTTCTCAGCGCGGGCCTCCTGTACTGGTGGCACCTGCTCTCCCCCGTGCGCGGCCGCCACCTGACCGGGCTCGCGCCGGTCGCCTACATGGCCTCGACCAAGGTCTTCGTCGGCCTGCTCGGCATCTTCCTGACGTTCGCGCCGAGCTCGATCTACAGCTTCTACGAGCACCGCCCGCAGGTCTGGGGCCTGCACCCGGCCGACGACCAGGCGCTGGCCGGCGCGATCATGGCGATCGAGCAGTCGATCGTCATGGGCATCGCGCTCGCCTACCTCTTCGTGCGCGCGCTCAACGAGTCCGAGCTCCAGCAGCAGCGCGAGGACCGCATCGCCGACGCTGCCGAGGCGGCGGCTGTCGAGCGCCGCCCGGCCTAACAGCCTCATGCGATGACGGATCGCATTTAGACGTTGAGTCCAACGTCTAGGTGCGATCCGTCGGCCTCTCAGCCTTCGAGCAGCGTCCCGTCGGCCACTGCGTCGACGTCCTGCACCGTCACATTGCCGCGCACGACGACACCGGCCCCAAAGCGCACATCCCCGACGACCCGCAGCGCATCGCAGCCCACCAGCGACGGCGCACCGGTCGGGAAGCGCGCATCGAAGTCGCCGACCAGCTTGTAGTGGTCGCTGTCGAGGTCGACGAAGGGCGGAACGCCGCGGCGTTCGGGCGCGAGGTGCACCGCGCGACCGTCGCCGATGACGTAGGCATCGGAGCGCAGCGAAAGCAGGTCGTTGGTGGTCTTGACCGGCACGAAGCGCGAGCGCGGCACGCGTAACGCCGCGGCGCCGTCGAAGACGCCGATCGCCGCGCCCATTGCTGTCTCGAGCTGGATGACGGGCGTCGAGCCCTTGTCGCCCGGATCGACCGTCTTGCGGTTGACGATCATCGGCAAGTCGATGACCCCGGCGCCTGACAACACGTCGCGCAGCGCGTGTAGATCGACCCAGAGCGTGTTGGTGTTGAAGTACTTGTGCCGCGCCGTGTCCTGGAAGGCGTCGACGTCCTCGTCGGGCGTCTGGGCGATCTCGCGCAGCACGAGCCCGCCGTCCCCCTTGCGCCGCGCCAAATGGCCGCCCTTGCGATCCGACGAGGTCCGGTCGGCAGCCTCCATCAGAAAGGGCGCGCCGCTCTCGACGAACCAGCCCAGGATCCGCGGTTCCAGCACCGCGCCCAAGTTGTCGGCGTTGGAGACGAAGGCATAGCGGTAGCCCACGTCGAGCAAGGCCTCCAACATCCCCGAGGTCACCAAGGCGGTGTACAAGTCGCCGTGACCGGGCGGCGCCCACTCCAGCGCCGGATCGGCCGGCCACTCCGCTGGCGTGAGGTCATCGGCCCGGAGCTTGGGGACCTTGTTCTGGACGAAGTCGACCGGCAGACCCGCCGAGAGATCGTCGTAGCGCTCGAGCGCCGCCAGCGAGTCCTCGCGCGTCGCAAACGAGTTCATGAGGATCAACGGCAGCCGCGCGCCGCTGCGCGCGCGCAGGTCCAGGATCTGCTCGGCGATCAGGTCCAGGAAGCTGCGCCCGTCCTTGACCTCGAGCAACGACTTGGCCTTGGTCATGCCCATCGACGTGCCCAGCCCGCCGTTGAGCTTGATGACCACGGCCTGGTCGAGCAGTTCGGCCCCCGCCGCAGCGGTCAGCTCATCGGCATCGGGCAGCTCGGCGACCGGGTCGATGTCAGCCTCGGCCAACGTCCCCGTCTCTCCCTCGCGCAACCGTGCGTACTGCCGCGCGAAGCTCTCCACCGCCGCGTCGCCGAGCCCCTCGGCGCGCATCTTCGCCGTCGCTGCCTCCAACCCGTCCACGCGGAGAAACCTACTGCGCCCGGCTAGGGAAGAACGCGCCCACCCACGCCGGCGACCCACGGCCAGCCGGAGGTGCGCAGAACTGTCACCCGCACCGTCAGCCCGCGGTGGTGGCGCAACGTCCGCCGCGCGGCGGTCGTGAGGGGGACGCGGACGACGGCCGTGCGGTTGGCGCCGACGCGGAACCGCGCGGCGCGCCCAAGCCTCATCGAACGACGACCGAGCTTGGCCGTGAGGCGGACCATCCCCGCGCATGCCACGGCACGCCGGCAGGCGACCCGGACGCGCAGCGACCCGGAGCCGAGCCGGCGGCTGAGCAGCGTGGCGGTGACCGCCGGGCTCGCCGGCGGGTTCCGCCCCGCGGGCGTCTCGCTGACAGGCTTGGGCACGACCTCCACCGTCTGCTCGAACCGCGAGCCCAGGCCGGAGGAGTCCGTGACCTTCACGCACACGACGTGGCGGCCGAGCGACGTGAACCGGGGCTGGAGCAGACCGGGAGAGTTCGGATCGTTGACCACCGCCGGCGCGCCGTCGACGGTCCAGGCGATCGTGACGGGATCGCGGTCGGGATCCTGGCCGCGGGCGACGAACGTCTGGTCGGTGTCCACG
The DNA here is from genome assembly GCF_035996765.1 of Baekduia sp. Lineage (NCBI taxonomy): Bacteria > Bacillati > Actinomycetota > Thermoleophilia > Solirubrobacterales > Baekduiaceae > Baekduia > Baekduia sp. The sequence goes on along the minus strand of NZ_DASYJG010000060.1, from coordinate 16,115 downwards.
ACCGCCTCGGTCCCGCCCTCCAGCGCGAACTCCGGCGCGCGGTGCTGATACTCGTAGGCGCCGATATCCCGCCAGCCGTCGACAACACGCGGCAGGCCGTTGAGGTCGGCCTCACCGTTGCGGGCCGGCCGCCCGCTGCTGTGGTCGATCAGGACCGAGCCGAACGTCGGCGTCGTCTCGACCCAGGTCCGCCCGGGGACCGGCAGGTCGAAGAGGAAGCTGCCGGCGTCGAGCATGGCGCCATCGGACGCCTCGGCCGTGGCGTAGGCGGCATGCTGGCGATCGACCACGCAGCCCGCGCCGGCGCTCACGAGATCGGTCGCATAGGCGGTGACGACCGTGTCGAGCACCTCGACGTTCGCGGTGCCACCGCTGCATGCGGCGCGGACGCCCTGCGAGATGGCGGGCAGGTCGTCGAAGGGCTGCGGGTGCACGGTGACGCTGCGCAGCGTCACCGCGGTCGCGCCGGTCGTGGCGCGCACGTCGATCGCCGCATCGGCGGGGGTGCCGGCCAGCGCAAAGGCCGAGTCGTCAGCGATGACCGTGCTGCCACCGGTGACCCGCAGGGCGCTGCCGCCCTCGGGCACCGGGGTGAGGATGATGCCCGCCTTCACACGGACGCGGTTGAGCGTCAAGGTCGCTCCGTCGGCGAGAATGCCGGTGGTCGACTCGACGCTTGTGTCCTCGAGCGTCGCGGTGCCGCCGTCGGCAAGCACGCCGACCGCTCCTGCGTCGAGGCCGAAGTAGACCACCCGCGTGGTACGCAGCGCCCCGTCGACCACGCGCACGGCGGTGCCGGTGGTCCCGTTGACGATGTAGGAGCCGGCGATCGTGCCCCGGCGCAACTGGACCGGGGCGGGGACCCCGCTTCCGCGCGTGTAGATGTCCACGCCACGGATCGTGGCCTGCGGCTCGTCGATCGTCACCGGGGCGGCGTCGTCGGCGTAGATCGTCGGCTCGCCGACGCCCACGAGCTCGACCACGTTGCCCGCGACGATCGTGAAGCCGGAGACGGGAGCGCTGCCGTCGAGCTCAACGCGGTCCGCACCCGGAAGCGCCGCAGCGTCGTCGAGCGCGTCCTGCAGCGTGGCCGACGCCACGCCATGACAGCCCAACGGCGCGCCGACGCAGAAGGTGTCCGCCCGGGCGGCAGCGGTGGGCAGCGCCAACGCGGCGATGAGCGCTGGCAGTGCGAAGCGGCCGAACGGAAACGACATGCGAACCTCCGTGCTGCAATACGGGATGACGGGACCTGACCACTCCAACGGACAGACCGTCCGAAGGTCGCGGAAACCCTACTCCCAGGAACGCCGGTAGCGCCGCTGCTCGGCCGTCAGCTCGTCGAGCTGCACGCCGAGCGAGGCGAGCTTGAGGCGTGCGACCTCGCGGTCGATGTCGTCGGGCACCGGCTGCACCCCGTCGGGCAGCGTGCCGTCAGCGGCCGCGAGATGCTCGACCGACAGCGCCTGCAGTGCGAAGGAGAGGTCCATGACCGATGCCGGATGGCCCTCACCCGCGGCGAGGTTGACGACGCGGCCCGACGCCAGGAGGTTGAGATGCCGGCCGTCGGCGAGGACGTGCTGGGAGACCAGCGGGCGCACGGGCACGCCGTCGCCGCCGATTTCGCGCAGCGCAGCGAGGTCGATCTCGACGTCGAAGTGCCCAGCGTTGGCGAGCACCGCGCCGTCCTTCATCGCCTCGAAGTGCGAGCGACCCAGGACGGCGGGCGCGCCGGTGACCGTGATGAAGATGTCGCCACGCCGTGCCGCCTCCAGCGAGGGCATGACCTCAAAGCCCTCCATCCGCGCGTCGAGCCCGGCGACCGGGTCGACCTCGCAGACGACGACCTGAGCGCCGGCGCCGCGGGCGCGCAGCGCGATCCCCCGGCCGGTCGGGCCGTAGCCCAACACGACCACCGTGCGGCCGGCGAGCAGCAGGTTGGTCGCCCGCAGGATGCCGTCGAGCGTCGACTGCGCCGTGCCGTAGTGGTCGTTGAACACGCGCTCGGCGCGCGCCTCGTTGACCGCCAGGACCGGGCAGTCAAGTCGCCCGTCGGCCTGCATCGCGCGCAGGCGCACCAGCCCGGAGGTCGTCTCCTCGGTCCCGCCGAGCAACCCCTCCAACAAGTCCGGCCGCGCGGCGTGCAGCGTGACGAGCAGGTCGGCGCCGTCGTCGATCGTGATCCGCGGCGTGCGATCCAGGACATCGGCGACGTGGCCCGCGAAGGTGTCGAGGTCCTCGCCATGGCGGGCGAAGACCGCGACGCCCGGCTCGGTGGCCAGTGTCGCGGCCACCTCGTCCTGGGTCGCCAGCGGGTTGGCGGCGCACAGGGCGACCTGCGCGCCGCCGGCAGTCAGCGTCGTCACCAGGTTGGCCGTCTCCGCCGTGACGTGCAGGCACGCCGCGACGGTGAGGCCCTCCAGGGGCCGCTGCTTACCGAAGCGCTCGCGGATCGAGCGCAGGACGGGCATCTGGGCATCCGCCCAGGCGATCCTCGTCCTGCCCGCATCCGCGAGCGCCGGGTCTGTGATGTCGCTCAGAGCGACCTCAGACCTAGTAGCGGTAGTGATCCGGCTTGTACGGGCCCTGCACCGGCACGCCGATGTAGGCCGCCTGGTCGGGACGCAGCTCGGTCAGCTTCACACCCACCGCGTCGAGGTGCAGGCGCGCGACCTTCTCGTCGAGGTGCTTGGGCAGGACGTAGACCTGCTTGTCGTAGTCATCGTTCTTGGTGAACAGCTCGATCTGGGCGATCGTCTGGTTGGTGAACGAGTTGGACATCACGAACGACGGGTGACCCGTGGCGTTGCCGAGATTCAGCAGGCGACCTTCGGACAGCAGGATGATCGTGTGACCGTCGGGGAACTTCCACTCGTCGACCTGCGGCTTGATGTTGATCCGCGTGGCGGCCTTCTCGAGACCGGCGACGTCGATCTCGTTGTCGAAGTGGCCGATGTTGCCGACGATGGCCTGGTGCTTCATCTTGGCCATGTCGTCGACCAGGATGATGTCCTTGTTGCCGGTCGTCGTGATGAACACGTCGGCGGAGGAGATGACGTCCTCGAGGCGCGCGACCTGGTAGCCCTGCATCGAGGCCTGCAGCGCGCAGATCGGGTCGATCTCGGTGACGATGACGCGGGCGCCCTGGGCGCGCAGCGACTCGGCCGAGCCCTTGCCGACGTCGCCGAAGCCGCAGACGACGGCGGTCTTGCCAGCGAGCATGACGTCGGTCGCGCGGTTGATGCCGTCGACCAGCGAGTGGCGACAGCCGTAGAGGTTGTCGAACTTCGACTTCGTCACCGAGTCGTTGACGTTGATCGCCGGGAAGAGCAGCTCGCCCTGCTGGGCCAGCTCGTAGAGGCGGTGGACGCCCGTCGTGGTCTCCTCGGTGACGCCGAGGATGTCCTCGCCGACCTTGGTCCACTTGCCGGGCGTCTCAGCGACGCTGCGCGTCAGCAGCGTGAGGAAGATCTTGAACTCCTCGGACTCGGCATCGGCCGGGTTCGGCACGGCGCCGGCCTTCTCGAACTCGGTGCCCTTGTGGACGAGCATCGTGGCGTCGCCGCCGTCGTCGAGGATCATGTTGGGACCGAGGTCCGCGTCACCGCTGAAGCCGGTCAAGGCCTTCTCGGTGCACCACCAGTACTCCTCCAGCGTCTCGCCCTTCCAGGCGAAGACCGGGATGCCCTGCGGATCCTCGGGCGTGCCGTTCTGGCCCACGGCGACCGCGGCCGCGGCGTGGTCCTGGGTCGAGAAGATGTTGCAGGAGACCCAGCGGACCTCGGCGCCAAGCGCGGTCAGCGTCTCGATCAGCACGGCGGTCTGGATCGTCATGTGCAGGGAGCCCATGATGCGCGCGCCCTTCAGCGGCTGCGCAGCGGCGAACTCCTCGCGGGTCTTCATCAGGCCGGGCATCTCGTGCTCGGCCAGGCGGATCTCCTTGCGGCCGAACTCGGCCAGGGAGAGATCGGCGACCTTGAAGTCGGTGTGGGTACGGGCCTCGGTGGCGCTCATGCGGTCTCCGGTGTGGGTTGGGGCTGTCGGGAGCGGACGGCCGCCAGCAGCTTCGAGTGCTTCTGCTGCTCAAAGCTCAGCCAGTCGTCGGCGGGAACGTCGACGGGACGCTGCGGCTTGGCCTCGAACCACGCCTCCACCGCGTCGCGAAGGGACTGCTCGCGGCGCAGACGTAGCGCGAAGCCGATGTCACCGAGGCCGAGGTCGTAATCGCCAAGCAGCTCCTTGAGCGTGCGCAGGCGCTGCAGCTCGGCCGCGCCGAAGAGGCGGTAGCCGGCGGCGGAGCGCTGAGGCTCGATCAGCCCGTTGCGCTCGATGTAGCGGAGCATCCGGGGTGACCACCCCGTCGTCTCCGCTGCCTCGTGGATGGTGAGGGCGTCCGTCAACGCCACAAACCTTACCACGGTCGTGTCAAGGTTTGGCGGCCTGGTGTCAGCCGGTGGCGCGCAGCACGGTCGCGCGCTGCTTGTGGCCGCGCTCGTAGAGGGCGACGACGGCCTTGGTCGCCGGATCGGCGCCACGCAGACGGGCGACGATCGCCACCGCCGACTGCTGCGCGTAGCCATCCCAGGGCTCCTCGACGGTGATCGTCGCGCCGACGTCGTCGGCCGGCCCGAAGGACTCGACGAGCGGATCGCCACCGTCGTCGAGGTGGCCGGGGTCGCCGATCGGGCGCAGCGGCGTGGGCGGGGTCAGGTCTGACGCCGCGGCCTCGGCCTCACGGACGACGCGCCGCTCGATCGCCTCGTCGGCCGTCGGCGGCGGCGCGGTGGCGGAAGACGCCGGCTCCGTCGACGGCTGCGCCGTGGGCGCGAAGCGCTCCTGGTCCTCACGGCCGAGCAGGCGGCGCAGCAGCTGCTCGAGCAGCAGGAACGGCAGGCGGAAGAGGAACGTCATGCTCTCCTCGGTGCCCGGCGGCCCGGGCCGCCATGCACGGTCTGGGTGCTACCGCTCGGCCAGCTGGCGCTTGAGCTGCTCGATCAGCACGACCGGCCCGGGGTCCACGCCGCGTAGGGCCGCGTGGTAGACCGACACCAGATCGCCGAGCAGCACGAGCGAGAAGACGCGCTCCACCGAGGTCGTACCGCGCGTCGGCACCCGGAACGTCTGCGCCGCAGCGTCGCGGATCAACGCTTCGGTCAGCTCGACGCGGTCGGCAATGCGCGGATGCGTGTCGCTGTCTTCCAGGAACACCGCGCCGAAGCGCCCCAGCTCGGCTGCGCCGGCCCAGCCGACGAGCTCATTGTGGTCGGCCTCGGGCAGCTCGTGGCAGAAGGCCGGGATCTTGGCGTTCTCGTTGAACTGCGTCTTCCAGCGGTAGGCGATCGTCGCCGTCGAGCCAGCGCCGTAGAGCACCGGGACGGTCCCGACCAGCGCGCGCGCCAGCGCCTTGGCCTCGGAGTCCTCGGCGGCCTCGGGCCCCCACTCCACGACGAGCTCTTCGAGATGCTCGGCCGCGACGTCGATGTCCGACGCGCAGCGCGGCCCGGCGCCGCACCGGGCGGCGACCTCGAGGGCGGCGACGGTGATGTAGGCGACGGCCGCGCGCGGCTGCAGCCCGCCTGCGACGGGAATGACCGGCACGCCGTCGGCCCGCGCCAGCTCGGCCAGCTTGCCGCCGCTCGTGGCGACGACGCGCGTCGCGCCGAGCGCGCCGGCGGCCTCGTAGGCGGCCAGCGTCTCCTCGGTGTCGCCGGAGTAGGAGGCGCAGAGGACCGTCGTGTCCGGCGTCGTCCACGGCGGCAGGCCGTAGGCCCGCGCCGACAGGATCGGCCGCGAGGCCGTGTCGCCCAGCGCCGCGCGTGCCAGCGCGCCGCCCATCGCCGAGCCGCCCATGCCCGCGACCACGAGGCCGGCGGGGCTGTCCCACTCCTTCAGCTGCGCCGATTCGGCCTTCCAGAGCGCATCACGCAGGTGCTCTGGAATGGCCAGCACGTCGGTCAGCTGGTCGGTCGAATCGATCTGCCCGATGCTCTCGCGGTCGAGCTCCAAGTTGGTGGTCGTCATGCCTGGCCTCTCATCCCCTGGTGCATCCGATGCACGCACTCCATCAGAACTTGATCGATCCCGGCGGCAGATCCGTGTCAGGGAACACCTTGATGCCTGCTGCGAGGACGTTGCCGGCCCCGACGCGGACCCCCTCACCGATCACCGCGCCGCCGCGCACGATGGCCCCCTCGCCGATCGTGGCGCCCGGCGCGACGATGCAATCGGTCAGCTCTGCGCCGGCCTCAACGGTCACACCGTCGAGGACCACGGCGCGCTCCACCCGCGCGCCCTCGCCGATCGTCACGCCCTTGCCCAGCACCACGAGGCTGCCGACCTGCGCGCCCGCGGCAATCGTGACGTCGGCGCCCAACCGCTGCACCGCCGCGGTGCGGACGTTGCCCTCGAGGATGTCGAAGGTCCCCTGCAGATAGCGCTCAGGCGTCCCGATGTCCATCCAGTAGGCGCCGTCGGCCTGCGAGCCGTACAGGCCATGGCCGACCAGCGCCGGCCAGATCTCGCGCTCGATCGAGACGTTGCGATCGGCGTCGATCAGCTGCAGCACGGAGCGCTCCAGCACGTAGATGCCGGCGGAGATGTAGTAGCGGTCGATGCCCTCGAGCTGGCTCGGCGCCGGCTTCTCCAGAAAGCCCGCGACCGCATGGGTCTCGTCGCAGAGCACGAGCCCATAGGCCGACGGGTCGTCGACCGGCACGAGCCCGAGCGTCCCGACCGCGCCGGTCGCCTCGTGCTGGGCCAACTGCGCGGTGACGTCGACGTCGGTCAGCACGTCGCCGTTGAGCATCAGGAACCGCTCGTCGAGGCCGACCTGCTCCTCGGCGTACTTCAGCGCGCCCGCCGTCCCGCGCGGCTCAGGCTCGACGACGTAGCGGAGCGTGATGCCCAGCGCCTCGCCGTCGCCCAGCGCCGCACGCACCTTCGTCGGCTCGAAGCCACAGCTGAGGATCACGTCGTCGACGCCGTGGCCGCGTAGCCACTCCAACATGTAGACCAGGAACGGACGGTCGACGAGCGTGATGACGGGCTTGGGCTGCCGCGACGTCAGCGGGCGCAGGCGCGTGCCCTCCCCGCCGACGAGGATCACGGCCTGCACGCTCAGGAGCCCCGGCCGACGCCCTCGTAGGTCAGGCCGGCGGCGCGGACCGCCGCGGGGTCGAGCGCGTTGCGGCCGTCGATCAGCAGGTCGCCGGCCATCTTCTCGGCGACCGCGGCGAAGTCGAGCTCCTTGAACTCGTCCCACTCGGTGACGAGCACGACGGCGTCGGCGCCGTCGACGACCTCCAGGGCGCCCGGGGCGAACTCGATCCCGGTGATCAGCTTGCGCGCCTCCTCCTCGGCGATCGGGTCGTAGGCGACGACCGTCGCGCCCGCGGCCTGCAGACGCGCGCTGAGCACCAGCGAGGTCGCCTCGCGCATGTCGTCGGTGTTGGGCTTGAACGCGAGGCCGAGCAGGCCGACGCGCCGGCCGACGAGCGAGCCGAGGTGCTTCTCCAGCTTGCCCATGACGCGGCGCTTCTGCAGCTCGTTGACCTCGATCACCGAGTTGAGCAACTGGAAGTGGTAGCCCGAGTTGCCGGCGAGCTGCTTGAGCGCCGTGACGTCCTTCGGAAAGCAGGAGCCCCCGAAGCCGAGGCCGGCCTGCAGGAACTTCGGGCCGATGCGGTCGTCCAGGCCCATGCCCTTGGCGACCTCGACGACGTCGGCGCCCGTCGCCTCGCAGACGTTGGCGATCTCGTTGATGAAGGAGATCTTGGTGGCCAGGAACGCGTTGGACGCGTGCTTGATCATCTCGGCGCTGTTGATGTCGGTGCGGACCACCGGCGCGTCGAGCGGCGCGTAGAGGGCGGCGACGGCATCGCCGGCCCAGTCGTCGTCGTCGCCGATGACGACGCGGTCGGGATGCAGGAAGTCCTTGACCGCCGAGCCCTCCTTGAGGAACTCGGGGCAGGAGACGTAGCGGAAGTCCGACTTGCCGGTCTCGCGGAAGAGGCGCTTGATCGAGTCGCCGGTGCCGGCCGGAACGGTCGACTTCATCACGAGCGCGTGATGGTCAGAGACCGGCATCGCACCGACCACGGCGTGAACCGCACTCAGGTCGGCGTCGCCCGAGTAGGTGGGCGGCGTGCCGACGGCCACGAACAGCAGCCGCGCGTGCTCCAGCGCATCGGCGATGTCGGTGCTGAAGTGCATCCGCTCGCGGTTCTTGGCGATCAGATCCTCGAGGCCGGGCTCGTAGATCGGGATCTCGCCCTGCTTGAGGCGCTCGATCTTGTCGGCGTCGATGTCGATGCAGTAGACGTCGCTGCCCAGCTCCGCAAAGCCCGCCGCTGTGACGAGCCCGACGTAGCCGGTTCCAATGACGCCAATGGGTTCCGGGGCTGACATGAAGCGCGAGAGGCTAGCGGAGCGCACCGTGGTTCGGTGTGCTGAGAAGCAGGCCTTTCAGCGGATCCTGCCCATGCTTCTGGCCAGGGCGAGCATTTGCTGATTGCCGAGGCTCGAGAGCAGCGTGTTCGAGATCCAGTAGACGGCCTTGCCCGACCGCCAGGAGACCAGCCGCAGGCGGCTGCCGTCGTAGAACAGCTCGTAGGTGCGCCCGCCAAGGCGCCGCCGCTCGCTGGGGTTGTCGAGGATCGGCGGACCCTGCCAGCTGGTGCCCTCGACGCCGTAGTACTGGCCCAGCAGCATCGTCTTGAAGACCATGCGGTAGGCCCGGTACTTGTGGCCGCCGCGGTCGAAGATGTCGTAGGCGCGGCTGTGATCGGGCAGCAGCGACGCACCGGCGATCGCGGCCTTGGGGTAGTACACCGAGAACGGCAGCTTGACGGCCAGCTCGACGGCCTCGTCCTCGGCGCCCTGGCCGGCGACCTGCACGCCCGGCGGCAGCACCGTCTTGACCTTGCGCTTGGAGGACCCCTTCTTCTTCGACGTCGCTTGCTTGACGGTGCCGTTGTCGCTGGACTTCGGCGTGCTGACCGGCGTCGCGTTCATGAAGCGCTTGGTCACCGCGGCGAGGTGCGAGGGCGTGACGGTCACGTAGTCGCCGGTGATGTCGCCCGGGAAGCGCGCCTCCTGCACGGGGTTCTGCGCCGACTCGAAGGCCAGCTTGAGCAGCCGCAGGATCGCGTCGCCGGAGGTGATGTCGGTCTGCGTGTAGCGGCCGAAGATCTTCAACAGCGCCTTGCGGTCGCTGAAGAGCTTGCCGACGCCGATCTGATCCTTGGCGTCGGCCAAGAACTGCTGCTGGCGCGCGGCGCGCACGAGGTCGGTGTCGAAGTGGCGGTAGCGGACGAAGTCCAGCGCGTTCTGGCCGCAGAGCTTCTGGTAGCCGGCCTTGAGGTCGATCGTCGCGTAGTCGCCGCCACCGCCGAACGGCGGGTGGTTGTCGTTGAAGTAGCGCCGGTCGACGTCGGTGTAGACGCAGCCGAGGCGGTCGACCGCCCGTCGGAAGCCCCCGAAGTTCACGTTGACCACGTGGTTGATCGGGATGTGCAGCAGCGAGCGGATCGTCTTGACCGACAGCGTCGGACCACCGATCGCGTAGGCCGCGTTGATCTTGTCGAAACCGTGGCCGGGGATGTGGACCTTGAGGTCGCGCGGCAACGACATCACAGCCGTTGCGCCCTTGGAGGGGTCCAGCCGCAGCAGGATGATGGTGTCGGAGCGGACCGGGTTCTTGGCCTTGATGTCGACGTAGCGCTGATCGGAGCCCAGCAGCAGGATCGTCTGCGGCCCGCCGGCGTCGACGCCCTGCAGCGCGTCCTTGTCGAGCTTCAGCTTGCCCCCACCGCCGCTGAAGAAGATGTCCTTGTCGTCCTTGATCTCCTTGAGCACCGCGGTCGCGACGGCGGTGCTGGAGGCGAGCACGATGACCAGCGCCGCCAGCAGGAAGCGCTTGTACATGCTCCACGCCAGGCGCGGAGGGCGGTCGTCGGTCGGGGTGGCGCTCAAGAGCCGAGGTGGGTGAGGGAGCCGGCGATGCCGAGCATCTGCGCGTTGGACAGGCTGAGGGTCAGTGAGTTCGAGACCCAGTAGACGGCATTCTTTCGCTTCCAGGCGACGTACCGCAGGCGGTTGCCGGACTTGAACAGCGCCAGACGGCGGCCGTGCACCGTCAAGGTCGACGTCGGCTTCTCCAGCAGCGGCGGCGTCTTCCAGCTGGTCCCCTGCACTCCGTAGTAGCTGCCCTCCTGGATGTTCTCCAGCACGACGAGCCGGTAGGCCTTGTGGGGGTGGCCGGCGCGGTCGCGGATCGTGTAGACGCGGGGCGTCGGATCGGTGGTCGAGCCATCGTTGATGGTGCTCGCGTAGCGCCCGTTGGGCGTCAGACGCGATGGGAAGTAGAGGCGGAAGCCGAGGCGGTGGCTGGCGACCGTGCGCGCCACGAGGTCCTCCCCCACCCTCGTGGCTCGGGTGAGCCGGGCCTTGGCGACCCGAGCGTTGCCGCTGTCGGCCTTGGCCTGCTTCTTGGTCTTCTTGGCCGAGGTCGTCTTCTTGACGTGCGGCGAGGCATGGAAGAACTCGTTGCGCAGCTTGAGCAGCGTGCTCTCGGAGGCCTCGACGTACTCACCGGTCGCGGCGTCGCCGGAGTAGACCGGCGGGAACTTGATCTGCGCCACGGGATGGCCGGCGGAGAAGATCGCGAGCTTGGCGAGCTTGAGCACGCCCTTGACCGAGCGCAGGCTCGCATCGGTCTGGGTGCTGCGCTGCATGATCTTGATGAGCCGGCTGCGGTCGTCGATCAGCGACGAGCTGTTGAGCTGGTCCTTGGCCGAGCGCAGGAAGTCCTGCTGGCGGGCGGCGCGCACGATGTCGGAGTCCGCGTGGCGGAAGCGGACGTAGTCCAGCGCGCGCTGGCCGCAGAGCTGCTGGTAGCCCGGGTCGATGTCGATCTCGGCGTAGTGCGCGGAGACGGGCAGGCCGAGGTTGGAGTGGTAGTAGCGACGGTCGACGTCGGCGTAGACGCACCCCAGCTCATCGACGACCTCGCGGAAGCCGCCGAAGTTCACGTTGATGATGTGGTTGATCTTGAAGTCCTGGCCGAAGAGCGACTTGATGGTCTTGGCCGTCAGGTCGGCGCCGCCCAGCGAGTAGGCCGCGTTGATCTTGTTGATGCCATAGCCCGGGATCAGGACCTTCAGGTCGCGCGGGATCGAGAGGACCGCGGTCGCATCCTGGTCGGGGTCCATGCGGACCAGCAGGATCGTGTCTGACCGCGCCGGGTTGCTGTGCTTGAGCAGCGGGTTGTTCTTCTTGATGTCGGCGAAGCGGCGGTCGGAGCCGAGGATCATGATCGTCTGCGGCTTGCCGGGCTTGGCCTCGGTGACCTCGTGGGTCGGCACCGGCGGCGGCGCGTCCTTGGGCGGGGCGATCTCGGTCTTGATCTGCAGCAGCGTCGCCGTCGCGGTCGCCCCGGCGGTCAGCAGCGCGATCAAGAGCACGCTTCCGAACGCACGCGCCAGAAAGCGCAGCCCCTCGCGCGGGGGCCGGTTGTCCTGCGCGGCGTTCACGCCAATCCGCCCTCGACGGCGTGCAGGTCGGGCCCGTCTGTGCCCTCACGCTCCAGCCACGCCGGCAGCAGCGCGACGAAGTCCGTCAGCGCCTGGCGAAAGCGCCGCAGCGAGGCGATCGACACCCACTCCTCGGGGCCGTGGTGGCCGGCACCGACAGGGCCAAACTCGACAGCGGGGATGCCCGCCTCCAGGAAGGAGATCGCGTCTGATGCGCCGTCGCGCCCGATCGACAGCGCCTCGCCCTCGATCGAGCGGCCGATGCCCTCGCGCAGCGCGCGCACGTACGGGTTGCTGCGCGAGACGACGGCCGGCGCGCGCGTGAAGCACTTGAGCACCTCGAGATCCGGGATCGCGCGGATCTGGGCGAGGATCTCCCCCGGGTCCTGCGTCGGCAGGTAGCGGATGTCGACGTCCATCGTGCAGCGGTCGGGCACCTTGTTGAAGGCGTCGCCGCCCTCGATGCGCGCGAGGTTGATCGACGGGCGGTCGAAGAGGTCGGAGGACTCGCGGCTGAACGGCAGCGTCTCGATCCGCCGGAAGGCGTCGTGGGCCTTGAGGATCGCGTTGTCGCCCAGCCACGGCGTGGAGCCGTGCGCCGCGACCCCGCTGACGACGGCCCGGACCGCGAGCACGCCCTTGGCCTGGATGCCGATGTGCAGGTCGGTCGGCTCGCCGGTCAGCGCGAAGTCGCCCCGATAGCCGCCCGCGACCAGCACGTCGGTCGAGCGGCTGGAGACGTCTTCTGACTCCTCGTCGGGGACGCAGACGAAGCGGACGCGGACGTGCTCGTTGTCGGCGACGTCCTTGATCGCGCACATCATCGCCGCGAGCGCGCCCTTCATGTCGTAGGCGCCGCGGCCGATGAGCCGGTCGCCCTCGATCCGGGGCTCGAACTGCGAGGCGTACGCCGGCACGACATCGAGATGGCCATGCAGGATGACCGTCGGCGGGTCTTCTAAGTTGCGCGCGCCCACGTCGACCATCACGACGGGCAGGCCGTCGTGGTCGAGGCTCTTGACCTCGAGGTCGCGCGACTCGAGCCACCCCTTGACGAAACCCGCGGCGGCGTGAAGGCCATCCAGCGTCGACGTGTCGTAGGTGATCAGTCGCTCGGCGAGGACGCGTTCGTCCATCCGGCCCAGGCTATCGAGCGGGGCTGTCAGCCCGCGAAGTAGGGTGGCGCCATGGCTGGTCGCATCGTCTTGTTCGGAGCCACCGGCTACACCGGGGAGCTGACCGCGCGCGAGCTCGCGGGCATGGGCGAGCGCCCGGTGCTCGCTGCCCGCGACGGCGCGCGCGTGCGCGCTCTTGCCGAGGAGCTCGGCGGCCTGGAGTGGGCGGTCGCTGATGTGAGTCGGCCGGAGAGCGTGCGGGCACTCGTGGAGCGCGGCGACGTCCTGATCTCCTGCGTCGGGCCGTTCGCGCGCTGGGGCGCGCCGGCGGTGGAGGCCGCGATCGACGCGGGCGCGCACTACCTGGACTCGACCGGCGAGACGCCGTTCATCCGGCAGATCTTCGAGCGGTGGGGTCCCCGCGCCGAGGCGGCCGGCTGCGTGCTGCTGACGGCGATGGGCTACGACTGGGTCCCGGGCAACCTCGCGGCGGCGCTGGCGCTCACCGACGCCGCGCCAGCCGATGCGGCGACGCGCGTGGCCATCGGCTACTTCCTCACGGGTGCGGCCGGGATGAGCGGCGGCACCCGCGCCTCGGCGGCCGGCGTCTTCTTGGAGCCGTCGTTCGCCTGGCGCGGCGGGCGGATCGTCACCGAGCGCAGCGGCGCGCGCGGGCGGTCGTTCTTAGTGGACGGCCGGACCCGCAAGGCGATCTCGGCCGGCTCCTCGGAGCACTTCGGGCTGCCGCCCTCCTTTCCCGGACTGCAGGAGGTCGACGTCTACCTCGGCTGGTTCGGCGGTGCTTCGGACGCGCTGCGCGCGGTCGCGCTCGGCCTGTCGGTCGCCACGAAGGTGCCGCTGGTCGGCGACGTCCTCGGCGAGGTGGTCGGCCGGACCGTCAAGGGCAGCACCGGCGGTCCGGACGCCGAGGCGCGCGCCGCTTCAGGCTCGGTGATCGTGGCCGAAGCCTGCAACGAGCTCGGGCACGTCGTCGGCCGGGCGCACCTGGCCGGGGTCAACGGCTATGACTTCACCGCCGGGATGCTCGCCTGGGGTGCGCGAACGGCCGCCGCCGGCCGGCTGCATGGCACCGGCGCGCTCGGCCCGGTGGCCGCGTTCGGCCTCGAAGCCCTGTGCGAGGGCGCCCGCTCCGCCGGAATCGAGCGCGCCCGCTGAGCGCCCGATACACCGGCGGGTAGTTCGTCACTCGCCGATCAAGCGTCCAATTCGCCGCAAGTTCTCTCGCCCGGCTCCGTTCACGTGAACATGGACCAGCACATCGGACTCGACACATGCACCGCCTGCGGGCAGCCGTTCATCGTGCCCGTTGCGCTCCTGGAGCTCGTCGACGAGGGCCTCTACCTGCTCGCGCTGCATTGCAACAACTGCGACGGCCTGTTCACTGGCGTCTATGAGGACGCCGAGCTCGAGGCGCTCGAGCACGCCAACGAGCGCGCGACCGCCGACATGGAGTCTGCGCTCCAGGTTGTCTCCGCCACGCACTCCGAGCCGCTGACGCGGCTCATGGACCTCCTCGGTCCATAAAAGCGGCGTCCTCGTTCGCGACGTCTAACCGGCGCCCGCCTTCCGTGGCCGTTCGGCCACGTAGGTGAGGTAGCGGCGACGTGCGCCGCTCGGCTCTCCGGCTCCGAGCAGCTCGAGCAGCCTCCCGATGTCCAGCCACCCCGGCACCGCGACACGCCCGGTGACCGCGGCATGGCTCCCCCACTCCCACTCCTCCGGGCTTGCGCACAAGCCGGCATCGACCGGATTGGCAGCGAGATACGCGGCGGCCGCCCACAGTTGCTCGTCATCGACGACCCGCTTCGCGCCATAGCGACCTTGAAACACATGGCCAGCCCGCCCCCGCCGGTCCGCAAACCAGCGCCCGTAGTGACCGTGCAGGTGCTGCATCCCACGGCCGAGGTTGGGCCGCGGCGTCTCGATCAGCAAGTGCATGTGGTTGGGCATCAAGCAATAGGCCATGCATCGCCAGCCACAATGGACCACCGCTTGCCCCAATAACTTCAGGTACATCCGACGATCGACATCGTCGCGATACAGCAGGCGCTGCTCATTGTGTCGAGCGAACACATGGTGCACAGCTCCTGCCTCCTCTTGGCGTGGCTTCCTGGCCATACCACCCTTAGCCTCCAAGCCTCCCTTTCTCGCCCCCACCCACATGTCGTTCAAATGAGGGGTCAGACCCCTAAATAGAGGAACATGGGCAACTGCAGGGATTTCTCGTCCGTGGCAATGTTGAGCGAAGATTGAGGGTCTGACCCCTCTGTGTGCCTTAACGCCCCTCTGTGTGCCTTAACGAGCGAGGGCCGGCAGGATGCCGGCCCTCGGAAACGGTTGCGGTGCCGTGAAGCTAGTGCTCGCCGCCGCCCTCGACGAGCGTGAGGAACGCCTCGACGCGGCGCTTGTCGCGCTCCGCGACGCGGGCGGCCTCGGAGCCGTCTTCGGCCTGCTCGAGCTCGCGCTCGGCGGTCTGCAGCTTCTCGCGCAGCGCTGAGGCGTCCAGCGACGCCGGGTCGCTGGCCTCCTCCACCAGGATGAGCACGCGGCCGTCGGCGACCTGCACGTAGCCCTCGCCCTGCGCGAGCCGGACGACCTCGGTCTCGCTCTTGTAGAGGCGCAGCTCGGTCGGCTCCAGCATGCCCAGCAGCGGCTGGTGGTGGGCCAGGATGCCGATCGAGCCGACGGTCGTGCGGGTCGAGACCATCTCGACCTCGTCGTTGAAGACCTCGCCCTCGGGCGTGAGGACCTCGGCGGTGAAGGTGGTGCGGGCCATCGCGCTACTTGTCGCCCTTGGCCGCTGCCACCACGTCGTCGATCGTGCCCTTGAGCAGGAAGGCCGACTCCGGCAGGTCGTCGTGGTCGCCGGCGAGGATTTCCTGGAACGAGCGGATCGTCTCGCTGATCGGCACGTAGGCGCCCGGGGTGCCGGTGAACTGCTCGGCGACGTTGAAGGGCTGGCTCAGGAAGCGCTCGATCTTGCGGGCGCGCTGCACCGTCACCTTGTCGTCGTCGGAGAGCTCGTCGATGCCGAGGATCGCGATGATGTCCTGGAGCTCCTTGTAGCGCTGCAGGATGCTCTTGACCTGGTTGGCGACGTTGTAGTGCTCCTCGCCCAGGATGTCGGGCTTGAGGATCGTCGACGTCGAGTCCAGCGGGTCGACCGCCGGGTAGATCCCCTTCTCGGAGATCGACCGCGACAGCGTCGTCGTCGCGTTGAGGTGCGCGAACACCGAGGCCGGGGCCGGGTCGGTGAGGTCGTCGGCCGGGACGTAGATGGCCTGCACCGAGGTGACCGAGCCGGTGCGGGTCGACGTGATCCGCTCCTGCAGCTGGCCCATCTCGGACTCCAGCGTCGGCTGGTAGCCCACCTGCGACGGCATGCGGCCCAGCAGCGCCGAGACCTCGGAGCCCGCCTGCACGAAGCGGAAGATGTTGTCGATGAACA